>WRMR01000153.1 GCA_009776995.1 Planctomycetaceae bacterium
TTTAATGTTTAACCCCGGTTCTAAGAACCGGACTGGCCTGCTTCAATTCCCGCCGACAAAGATTTTACGACTGATGCGTCTGGGGGGTAATCGCCATGATGGGCGACATGGCTGGCGTGACGGTCACCAGAGACGCACTGGTTTCGCCACCAGCGGCACTCAGGCCTGCGCCGGGCTGGTTGGCGTTAGGAGGGTTTTCCTGGGAATTCTCCTCCTTCGTGGCGGGATAACACCTTTTCACCAAGTCCGCAAACGTGATATTGTTCAGGTAATCCTGACGTTGGTACTCCGCCACCTCCCAAACGTTGTTCAAGATACGCGATGCCTCCGATTCGTTCGTCGGATCGAATGTCCGTTTCGGCAATTGCATCGGCCCGTCGATGATCCCCATGACTTGCCCCAGCGTCACTTCTTCAGGACGGGGAATCAGATTATAACCGCCTGATGCGCCGCGTGTGCTGGCCACAATGCCCGCACCTTTCAGTTGCAGAAGAATCTGAACCAAAAAACGCGGCGGCACAAAATGACGCTCGGCGATATTGCGTATCCGGACCGGTTCGGGGGAACCATAATTCGCTGCCAGCTCCATCACGGCAATACAAGCATACTCGGTTTTTGCAGAAACTTTCATTGGGCGATGACCTCTGGCATCTTCTAAATGAACTACATTTGAGTCGTGTTTGAGCTGATTGTCATTAAGGGAAATCCTCTTAACTACAACCATATCATGCGAATGAAATCTGTGAATTGTTCGGTCACTTGTTTTCATTCAAAAGGCCAGAATAATGGTAAAAGTAATTATCCTAGATGATAATGACGACTTACCTTACGCTGACACATAGAACATTAATATACGTGGAATGGGAAGTTTAGAAAAAATTGTTTTTTGCAAGGATTTTTCTGATAGTGTGTAAACATGGCCATGATAATCAGAAAAATCGTTTATATCGCAATGTTTCTGATGATGCTTGGGTGAAATCAGGCAAGATGTGTGGAGAATAGTTGGATTATCCGATGTAACAATCATAAAATAGGACAACTATGATAAGGCATATATGGTCTATAATTAATAGTTAATACAAACAGCAAATTTTCGTCATGTTCGCCAATCGAACAACGACCGCCGTGATAATGATTAATTTGTGATATTTCCTCTGTCATTCCTGTGGAAAACCATCAATACGAGTCAATTTGCACACAGGAAATTTCAATATAATGAATCATATAATGAATCTCACTATGATGAGGGGACTCGGAATTCACGCTGTATTACTACAAATGGAACCTGCGCGACTGATGTTTTATGGAGTTTCCGTGTGGTGAAATCCCCCCGGAAATGAGTGAACGAAACACCGTGTTTTCACCAAATCATAATGAAAGAACAGTCAAATGAGCGATACAGATGTTGCGACCATTTCACCCTTGTACAAAGAACTGTTTGCTGAAGGCAAAATAGAAAATGAGGCCATTGGTTTTGAAAAAGGAATGGAAACTTTGTTACGAATATTAGCCAAACACCTCGGCGAAGTGCCGACCGCCATTGGCGAAAAACTTCGCGCTCTCCACGACCTTGACACACTTGGCCAATTGACCGATGTTGCTTTGGATTGCCAAACGCTTGATGAGTTTGAAAAGACCTTACCGGTATTGCCTGAATCGTGAAAAATCATGCCATGCCCGATTCCAACCCCTGGCAGGTGACATTCCTGGAGGACGAAAAGCCGGTTAACGACTTCAGCGGCTTTCGTTTCGTCCGCCGCCATAAACCGGTACCGTGCAAACTCACCGGCCTCATGATCTTTCGCGTCACCTGGCACACATTTCGCGGCAAATTTTGGCAGTTTCTCGGGCTTGGCCTGTTGCAATTTGTGATGCTGTTATTATCAATCCTGGCGGCTTATCTTTGTGCATTGCCATTGGCATACTTTGTGCATCACGTATCAAGTGACCCTGTCAACCCTCCTCTCGCAATTGTCTTTGGTATTCCGTTCCTGTTCTTTGCGGTATCTCTGTTTTTCGAGTTTCTCGGTTATGCAATCGTCGCAAGTGGAACAATGCATTTATTGCGGGGCGAAAAAATATTCCGCAACCAGACGCCGCGAGTGATCGTCCGGTTGCTCACCGTTTGGTGGAATTGCTTTTGCTACGGGTTGATCTGCCTGCTGATGCTCCTGCCGGTTTGGGTTTTGCTGATCACAAGTTTGGTCGGGCTGGATCGAACCGGCGATCTGTTCGCGTCAAATATTTGGCTCGCGATTTTTTGCGCGGGGCTGATACTTTTCGCTCTGTTGGGCATGTACGTATTCGGGCGTTACGCGATCGGACTGCACTTCATCATCGACCGCAACATCGGTTGCCTGACCGCCCTGCGGCGCGCCGCCGACTTCACACGCGGCAACGGTTTTACGATTGCAGTATCGTTTCTTCTTCATTGCGTCATTCTGGTCATCATTGCATTCGCGTCGGTTCCATTCGGTGCGATGGTTATTGACAATACCGGATTCTTTTGGGGGTCGATCATCATGGTATTGGGGTTCATTGTGATGATCATGAGCTTAACCTTGGCAACCGTTTTCGCCTTCCTGCATTGTTGGCTGACGGTGACTTATCACCTGGCAACAGGCCAGTACGATCAGCCCGCCGCGCCGGAAATGCATGAATGGTGAAACAGGATTGTCACTCTGTGGTCGCGCAATCAGAGAACAAGAGCAGAAGCCGGGAACGTAAGTGATCGGTTTCTCAGAAACGTCTCGGTTGATTAACCCGTTGCTTACGCTCCGGGTTGCTGTTGCGTTGGAAATCCATGGCCATGCCCGATTCAAAACCCTGACAAATCATCAACATGCTATTGCCGTTACTGAACATGGCACCGTTTTCCATCGTATCATTTCAAACTTTTCTTGTACCGGGCAATTTCAAGTATGTCCCGGATTTGCTTTTTCTTTGTGACGCGGACAGGCAGGGGAAGCAGCTTGCCCGAAGGTTTGCTTTGCAGAAATTCCGACTTGAGAGCCTCGTTGATGGCAAGTTCCGCAACGCCGTTGCGATGTTTTTCCATGAAGTAAAATCCGACTTGGAAAAACTTGTCCCGTACCGAAAGCCAGAAGATTGTTTTCTTTTTGTTGCAAACCTTGCACAGCCACGCCTTGCCGTCGTGGTAGTAACGCCATTCCGCCGTCAATCCGGGTTCCGGTGCGGCAATCTGAGCCATCAGCTCTTGAAAAGCGGCGTAACGTCTCCCCAAGGCACCTCGCAACACCTCGTCCGTTGGAAAAATGTCCCGGTCTGTTAATAGCTTCGTTTCCATCGTCTTTGTCTCGCAGTTGTGTCGATACTGTCCCATGTTCAAGCCCTATTCGCGTCACAGGGTGATGCGGGCCACGTGATTCGACCGCTCCATGAGTGTTGTGGCTCTGATGGATCGAACAACGGATTTTTGTGTGCGTCCTTACTCATTCAACTGCAACTCGTAGAGTACGGGCCAGTGTTTGCCGGTGATGTAAACCCGGTTGGTTTCAGCGTCAAAGGCGATGCCGTTGAGGACGTTTTCGGGGTCGTTCGGTGAGATTTCCTTAGGGACGAAATTCGTGCAGTTAATCCAGCCGATGACGCGGCCGTCAGCGGGGTTGATTCGCACAATGTACTTTGAGCCGAGCATATTGGCCCAGATTTCCCCGTGAATGTACTCCAGTTCGTTGATCTGCGTGACACGCTTGTTCCCATCGCGAACATCAATCACACGCACCGGTTGAAATGTGTCAGGATTCAGAAACCGGATGCGGGGCGAACCGTCGCTCATCATCAGGTGGGTGCCGTCGTTGGTCAATCCCCAGCCTTCGCCGGGGTAAGTGAACGTTTTTTCCTGCCGGAAGGTTTCGCGATCATACACGAAACAGGTTTTTTCCTGCCAGGTCAACTGGTAAATTTTGTCGCCGAAGAGCGTGATGCCTTCGCCGAAATACTGCCGCGCAAGAGAGTGTTGTTGCAACACTTTGCCGGTTGCGATTTCGACCAGCCGCAGTGTCGAGCGGCTGTAATGTCCGGTGCTTTCGTACAGTTTGCCTTTGTAAAATTCAAGCCCCTGCGTAAACGCCTGCGCGTCGTGGGGATGGACGGCCACAAGCGACAGTTTCAACTGCACCGGCAATTCAATGACGGGGGAATCGTCCGGTTTGGTCGGCGGTGTCGTATCGCTGTTGCCCGTGTCAGGCTGCGTAACGTTAGCGTTCGTGTCAGGCAAGGTCTCCTTTTTGGCACCAAAGCAACCCGAACTCAAAATACTGTAGCCCGCCATGCAAGTCAAACAGCAAGCAAGGCAAAACAACAACAAAGGGGGATAAATGGAATGTTTCATCCCTCTATTGTCGGTCAGAAATCCTGGCAATGCAAGACAGGGAAAGAAAATTTTCCGTTGCAACGCCGCAATCATTAGGCGGAATGACCGCTCCGTGACCGTCGCGGCTCTGGTTTCGTGCGGCTCTGAATGATCGAACAATTTATTTTTACGTAAGCCCTATTCGGCGTAAATTTTGAGAGCCGGGACGGTCGTAGCCAAACAATAAGAGTTTTCTTCATCCGGGGCATCTGCGGCATCCGGGGAAAAGATTCGGAGCCATGAACCGGAATCGCTACAAGCGGGAATTCGATTTTTAAGCGATAAAGTGCCGTAACCGTTATGGAAACGGCCGGCATTGTTACTCCGCTCCGCAAAGGGAATAATCACAGGAGTTTCCGCGTTGCCGTACTCGTCGTCGTGGTCGGAAAAGATCGTGAGGTTGACCCGACTGTCATTGGAATCGTTGGGGGGGGTGAACAGGGAACGCAGTGATTGCACCGTGGCGGCATCCAATGACTTTCCCGCCGCAACAAGGGCAAGTATGGCAAGTGCTGTATGCGAAATTTCCTCAGAACGATGAGTTGACCTGTTCATTGGCTTTTCCATCCCTGAATTGACGCAATCGGTATCGAATGGATTGCGTTACATAAAAACGATACGATCATCCCTGAACATATCGACTTGTTTTTGATCAAAATCAAGTCAAACCACAACGATTATAGCAAATATTCGAAATCAAGGCAAGATGAGTTTTTTACTAAAAATGAGGTGACATCGCACGGTTGCCCCACCAAGCCCCAATATTGCAGTTCTATCTGGTCATTTCGCAATTACGTTATTTCCCAACTGCAATTCATTGACGACCTCCCCAAGGGGGCAAAACAACCAGCAATGGGTACTCCCATATTTGTTCGACCCTTACAGGGTCGCATTAAACCAATGTTGGACCCCGTTCCCCAGGGCGGCGGCGAGTACGCCTTGCCCTAGGCTATGATGTTTTGCCCTTTCAGGGCATTTTCAAGAACACCATTTGCGATGAGGTGTACTATAGTACATTCCTGGCTACCATTAGCGCAATGATGCGCTGCATTCCCGGCTGTCATCGCAAAATGAGGTTGGATACCCTGATTAATTCGGCAAAATGTCATAGCGACCAAGTGGCAATTGTATTTTTTTTCATTTAAAACATTCTCTCAGTTTAAAAATGAGCAAAATGTGCAAATTGGAAAATGTGGAATATGCAGCCATTAGGGATTGGTTTGCCTGTTTCGGATTTAAGATTGGTATTATTCCTTAATATGTCAACAAAAGAGTTTTGCCGAGCCTGTTTTTATAATATAATAGGCGCAGAATTGCCGTATTTTAAGAAGCGGTAACTGCAACAACTTAACCACCCCATGTGATAACAAAATCGTTTGACAGCCGGGTGCTATTACCGTCAAATGAATTTTGCAATCCAGGTCGAACGCCCCGGAAAGAGGTTTCAGGAATGAATCAATCCGACATAACGCCAACGTTTTCAATACCTTACACAAAAACAGGCATGACGGCACAGGGTTTTTATGACAAGTGCATGGCTTTGGCGAGCAATCTCTGGTGGAGCTGGCACCCGGAAGTGATTAATATGTTTCGGTCGCTGGATCCGATTCGCTGGCGGCACCTCGGCCACAACCCCATTGCCTTGTTGCAGGAGTTTACCCCGGAGCGGCTGGAACATCGTATTTCCGAGTTGGTGTTGCACACGCGAATCGACCAGTCCTACCGCCGGATGAATGAATACCTGAACAGCCGCCCTCTTTGGGCCAAAAAAAATGCCGGTGTTTTGGGGTCACAGCCGGTTGCGTACTTTTCGCTGGAATTTGGCGTCCATGAATCGGTGCCGATTTATTCCGGCGGGCTGGGCGTTTTGTCCGGCGACCACATCAAGTCGGCGAGCGGTTTGGGCGTTCCGCTCGTTGCCATCGGGTTGTTTTATGACCAGGGTTATTTCAAGCAGCACCTCGACATGAGCGGCTGGCAACAGGAGGAATACCTCGACACGATGGTCGAATTTCTGCCGTTGGAACCCGCACTCGATCAAGCCGGCAATAAAATTACGATTTCGGTCGATACGCAAACGGGCCGGATTTATGCGAAGGTCCGCCTGATGAAAGTCGGACGTGTCAATCTCTATCTGCTTGACACCGACCTCGAGGAAAACTCGCCGGAAGACCGCGAGTTGACCAGTCGGCTCTACGGCGGTAACAATCGGACGCGCATCCGCCAGGAACTCGTTTCCGGCGTCGGTGGCGTCAAGGCACTCAAGGCACTGGGGATCACCCCCGGCGTTTATCACCTCAACGAGGGTCACAACGCATTCGCAACGCTCGAAGTGATCCGCGAGCGCATGCACGAAGACGGGAAATCGTTCGAAGACGCACTGCGGGAAACGGCACAAAGAACCGTCTTTACGACCCACACCCCCGTTCCGGCGGGACATGATCGCTTTGACAGCGGTTTGATGGAAGAACATCTCGGCCCCTTGCGCGACCAGCTCGGCATTTCCCATGAGCAACTCATGGGATTGGGCCGCGTCGAACCGTACAATCCGGACGAAACTTTCTGCATGACCGTTCTGGGCTTGAAACTGTCGCGCTACGCCAACGCGGTCAGTTCGTTGCATGGCGATGTATCACGACGGATGTGGGCTCATCTTTGGCCGCACCGAACCGAAGAGGAAATCCCGATTGGCCATATCACCAATGGTGTCCATATTCCCAGTTGGATGTCATGGCAGATGAAAACGCTTTTCGAGCGGTATTTGGGTCAAAACTGGACGCAGGAATCCATTGACCCGAACGAATGGCTCGACGTTCACAACATTGATCCGGGCGAGTTGTGGGAAACGCACAATGCGCTGAAAACGATGCTGATCACGTTTGCACGACGCCGGGTCAGCCGTCAGTGCCGCCGTCGGGGGGAAGCGGATGAGGTCATCGAACAAACCCGGAATCTGCTTGACCCGCAGATTCTGACGATCGGTTTTGGCCGGCGTTTTGCGACCTACAAGCGGGCCACCATGCTGTTGGACGACATTAACAGGCTGGACCGGATATGCAACAACCCGGAAAAGCCGGTGCAATTCATTTTTTCCGGCAAGGCGCATCCCGCCGACCACCCCGGCAAGGAATACATCCAGCAGATTGCCAACTTGCGGCAAGACCCGCGATTCGCCAACCGGATCGTCTTTATCGAGGATTACGACATCAATGTTGCCCGGCATTTGGTTCAGGGCGTTGATGTGTGGCTCAACAATCCGCGCCGGCCGCACGAAGCGTCAGGCACGAGCGGCATGAAGGCCGTTCTCAACGGGGCTCTCAACTTCTCGATTCTCGACGGTTGGTGGGCCGAAGCCTACGACGGCACCAATGGTTTCGCCATCGGCAAAGGCACAACGCACGTTGACGACAACGTGACCGACCGGCGTGACGCGGCAAGCCTGTTCGACGTCCTCGAACACCAGGTTGTGCCGCTGTATTACAAAGTGGATGAACACGGCCTGCCGGTGGACTGGATTCGCCGGATGATGTTCTCGTTCAGCACGCTTGCCTGGCGATTCAGTGCCCATCGCATGGTGGCCGACTACGTTCATCATGCTTACCTGCCCGCCGCCGGCGGCGTCAGTTGTGAAATGCCGATGCATTAGGGTGACAGCAACGCTTCGGGATCAATCACCACTGACCATCCCGAAGTGGAGCCGGTTTTTTCCGCGAACTACTGTTGCCGTCAATCCAGAAGTCTGCGGATTGTTATATTTTCTGGGCGTCAAATAGAGAAAAGGAGGCGGCAAACCTGCGGCTCGACGCGCTCGTTCCGCCGCCGCCATTTCCTCACGCGATGGCGGTTGCTCTGACTTCCCGGTTTCGGCAGCCTCATGCTTTTCTTTTGACGTGTCAGGAGTTCTTTTCGCAATGGTAACTTGATAGTCGCCTTCGGTCGTTCCGCGTCCGGGTCTTCCCCCTTCGGCGGTCGTCAACGTATAGCGTCCCCGGACATCCGTTGTTCCGGCAGCAACCCGGGCTGTCCCTCCCGAAGCGGGAATAAACGTCACCAAAGCCCCTTCGACCGGTTTGCCATCCAAAGTCACGGTTCCCTCGACATACTCTGTCCGAAGACCGGAATGACACCCCGTGAATAACAAACTCATCAGGAAAAACAGTGCCGGAACAGTAAAACGGTAGATACTTGTGGTCATGGAAATATCTCAATTTGTCAATGAGCAACACGACAGAACAATGTCACAGTCAGGATGATTCATGCCGTGACCACCCTGATCGGGGTAACGAATCATTAAGGCAGTGACTCGCTTTCGCCGCCGTTCTTGGTTCCGGATGCCCCCCAGGCACCGTAAGGAGAGGGGCCACTGTAAGCCCTGCCCCAGGGAACGTGATCAATCGGACCGGCATAAGGAGATTGGCTCAACCCATTTGTCCCGGTTGTTGTCGTATTGATTGTATCGGACACAAAACGGACGGAGGCGTCTCCCAGGGCAACGTTGACTCCACCGGTATGATTGCTGCTTGCAGATGTGTGATACATTCCCCAATTATTGATGCACCAGATCGAATTCGGAGGCAAGGCTGTAAAAAAGGAAACATGAAGAGGGGTACTTGCAAAAGCGCGGCCACCTTTCAAATCCCACCAATTCGTTTCCATCTCGCTCTCATCTCTGTACATCTTGCCATTGCCGGGATGTCGAAGTGCCAGACACCCGATCGGACCCTCATCGGTCGAAATCTGGTTGGTCGCATTATTTTGGGGAGTTGCCGAGGAAATCATCCGGCCGCCATCACCAATGTTGCTTTCTCCCAACATCACGGTGTTGCTTGTGCCGTCCGTGAGACTGGCAATCGACGTCGTTGCTCCATTGCGTCCTGTTGTAAACATCCCGCGAATATAAGAGGCATTCCAGTTGTAACCATCGGTTTCAATTGGAAAATCACCGGCACAAACGCGGTAATTGATTTTGGTGTTCTGATCGTTCCCGCCGGAGGAAGTCCCGTCCGAAGGACATCGGAAGTAACCGATTTGAGTATTGATATAATTCTCGCTGTTCCAGGTTTGAACATGAAAATAGTAATTCACGTCCCGGAACCACCCCATCATTCCATCGTACACGGCTTGTTGTTCAATGAACGGGAGAAGCATAAAGATTGGGCCAATGTCATGCCGTTGACCGCGACCACCATTAACGGGAAGATCCCAATCACCGATATCCCGGCTTGAAGGGTCGGAAATTCCGACAGAACGAAGCCAGTCGATACAGACGTCCGGCTGATAGGAAAGCGTTGGAAAACGCTTTTTGACATCGTGAAAATTATGGACGGCGAGTGCCAGTTGTTTCACGTGGTTCGTGCATTGCATCCTCCGTGCCGCTTCGCGCGCCGCCTGAACCGCAGGCAAAAGCAAAGCGATCAAAATGCCGA
>WRMR01000154.1 GCA_009776995.1 Planctomycetaceae bacterium
GCTTTCACCAGTACGACGATCCGAACACGTTTGCCGACGGGCCGGGCAAGATTGAAAACTACTTCCGCGAGCTGCAACAGGTGATCGAAAAATCACCGAACCCGAACATCAAGATTTTCGACTCGGAATGGAACGCCCAATCGACGGACTGGCGCACCGGGCTGTACTGCGGCGGCATTTTGAACGTGTTTGAACGTTGCGGTGACGTCGTTGAGATCGCCGCGCCAGCCTTGTTTTTACGGCATGACATCGCGACGGCCTGGGACAACGCCTTCATCAATTTTGACAACAAATCGTGGTATCCCGCACCGAATTACGTCGTGATGAAACTCTGGCGAGAGCATTACGCCCCGATCCGCATCGGGCTGGACGGTGACGCGAAGAGTTTGAATGTCGTCGCGACGAAATCGGAAGACGGCAAAACGCTGTACCTCAAGGCGGTCAACCCGACGAATGAAACATGCCGCGTGACGCTAAACGTTGATGCCGGTAAGACAAACGCATCGATGCAATTGGTGACCGCAAACGGCTTGCGAGATCGCAACACACTCGAAAACCCGAACGCCATCATCCCGAGAGACAGCGGGGTGACCATCAACGGCAAGACGGCGCGGTTCGAACTTCCGGCCTTTTCAGCGGGGGTTGTGACGGTAAAATGAGGGATGCACTATCAAAGATTGCCGGTGCCGTGCTTCCTTGTGACTGTTGTTGACGTGTGTTGCCATGATTTCGATGGAGCAAACGCCGGAAGGCGTGATCATTCAGGTGAAGGCATTGCCCGGGTCGCGGATGAACGAGGTACGCGGCGAACAGAACGGTGCGATGAAGGTCTCCGTGACGCAAATTCCCGAAAAAGGCAAAGCCAACAAGGCAGTCCGCGATCAACTCGCAAAAGGACTGGGACTCCGAAAATCGCAGGTGCAACTGATTTCCGGCGAAACCAATCCCCTCAAAACATTTCTGGTCACGGGAATCACGCTCGATGAACTCCGCGAGCGGGTCAGGGAACTCCTGGATTGACAACGTGTCAACGTTGCCACCCTCACGTCCGCTTGGGACTGTCTCATGGATCATCGCGAAAACTTCGCCGGAGTTGGCCGCAGGCGGCGTCGATGGGGTCGCCTTTTTTGTAGCGGATTTTCACGTCAACGCCGCCCTGTTCGAGTAATTCGACGAACTTTCTGATCGTGTCAGCGGCGGGCGTTCGGTACGGCAAGTCTTCAACCGGGTTGAACGGAATCAAATTGACGATTGCTGTCCGTTTTTTCAAAAGTTGAGCCAATTCACGGGCGTGTTCGGGGTGGTCGTTGACCTGATCGATCAAAACGTACTCAAAAGTCACACGGCGACCGGTCGTACTGAAAAACCGGTCGGATGCGGCCATGATTTTGGCAATGCCCGAATGCCGGTTCTGCGGGACAAGGGTGTTGCGAAGGGCGTCATTCGGCGCATGGAGCGATACGGCAAGGCGATAGGACACCGCTGCATCGGCGAGTTGTTCGATGCCCTGCGGGATGCCGACCGTCGAAATGGTGACACGCCGCTTGCTCAGATCGAGACTGTCATTGGCCGTCACTTCGTCCAGTGCGGGCAACAGTGCCGACAGGTTCAACAGCGGCTCGCCCGTCCCCATCACGACAAGATGGGTCAGCCGTTCCGTGTGCGGCAAGAGTTGGTTGAGCCGCAATATTTGTTCGAGAATCTCACCGCGTGTCAGATTTCGCACGAAACCGTCAAGCCCGCTGGCACAAAAAAGGCAACCCATGGCACATCCGACCTGACTCGAAATGCACGCGGTCCGGTGATTTCGGTCGTCCCGCAACAACACGCACTCGACGCGGTGGCCATCCGGCCATTCGATGAGCAGTTTTTCCGTCCGGTCGGTCGATTTTTTGTGCGCAATGATTTTTCCGCAAAATATTTCGTACTTTTCCGCCAGCAGTTTCCGCAAATCCAGCGACAAATTGGTCATGGCGGCAAAACTTGCCGTTTTCCGTGCAAAAACCCATTGCCGTATCTGTTCGGCACGGAACGCCGGCAACCCCAAAGCCTTCAGTTCCGCACTCAGTTCCGGCTTGTCCAATTCCAACAGCGAGCGTTTCATGGTGATATTATAGAGTGGCCAGTGGCCAGTGGCTAGTGCAGAGTGCAGAATGCAGAGTGCAGAGTGCAGAGTGAAACAGTAGCCGGGAACGCAGAGAGATCACGAAGTGATCGAACGGAGTGACCGGTGAGGGTGGTTTTGTGCCGATTGCAGGTATTTTTTGCCGGAATCATCCGGTTTTGCGTTATAACAAGATGTTCACGGATGGAACGATTCACCAAACGGTGATAACGTTGAGCAAATCGGTGATAACGTTCCACCAAACGGTGATAACGTTGAGCAAATCGGTGATAACGTTCCATCAAACGGTGATAACGTTGAGCAAATCGGTGATAACGTTCCATCAAACGGTGATAACGTTGCATCAGATTGGTGAAACGTTCCATCCGCAGACATCTCTTTTTTACGAATTCCGCGTTTTTTTGCATGACAAACGACGCATTTTAACACGCAGAGGGATTATTCTGGGGCTTGAGCGGCCAGTGCACTCTGCACTCTGCACTCTGCACTCGAAACTGGTCTTGAATTTTGTCGGCAAATTTGTCATACTTTGCCGCGTTTTTTTGTTTTACCAATCCCGGCCACGGACGGAACACGGATGAAATACCGGTTATTGCTAGTTTTTCTCTTTGCCGTGCCGGTTTGTGCGCCAGGGAGGACGCTGTTCGCTCAGGAACTCGGTTATACCGGGGTCAGCCCGGTCAATAACAGTTTCGGCGGTGTGGCCGTGGCCGCTCCGATTGACGGGACAGCCGCGATTTACTGGAACCCGGCCACAATCAGCTCGCTTGACCAGGGGGAATTTCAGTTCGGCTTCGGGCGAACCAATCCGCCGTGGTGTGGCGATGAAAGCATCGGATATACGATTCTTGTTCCGGTGATCGGTGCACTCTGGTTGTACAGCGAAGCAAACAAGGCCGCTGATGACTATTGGGACCAGAATTACGGAAAATCGACATCGAACAAATATGATGCCCCGACTCCCCCAAAAGAACCTGTGGTTGATGATTCGCCAGGATTGCCGACGGTTCGCAGTTTTCACATCAGTTATGTCACGAAGCCAAGTCGTTATTCTCACTGGAATTACGGTTTTGCCATGACCGAAATGGGACAACGAAAACAGCGTTTTCTTCTCAACTCCGCGACCGGCGAAGTGAAAGGCGTACAGGTTTATCGCGTCAAGACCATCGAATTGACTCCGGCTGTTTCGTGGTGGAACAAGCGGAATTTGTCGTTCGGCATTTCGCCGGTTCTGTCGATTGACGAACATCCCAACGCGTCGTTGCCATCGAGCAGGGACTCCACGTTTCTGGGCAATGAGCGGGGACATGTCGGCCTGGGGTTGCAACTTGGCGTTTATTACCAGACGGGAAATGATTTCGGTTTCGGTTTTAGCGTCAAAAGCCCGTCCTGGATACCACGCCAGACATATCACTGGGAAAACACCGGCGATGGCAGTCTTTACGTCCATCGCAGTCATTTTTCGCAGGATACTCCGTTACGATTTGCGTTTGGAATTTCTTATTCCGGCGTCACGAATGGTGTGTTTGCGATTGATGTGCGTCATTACGATTTCCAGCATGTCAATTCGCTGTACGATTTTTCATCGAACGGCAAAAAACGGACGGCAACTTCTTTCGGAGCGGGGATGCAATATCATATATTACCAGGAGTTGTGGTGCGGGCAGGCTACCAGTACACCAACGGGAATTGCAATTCGTTTGATGACCTGGTCTTCAACACGACTCTCCCGATTCAGCACGGGCATTCGATCCACTATGGACTCAGTTTCGGCGATCTGGAATACTGGGACCTCACTTTTTCCGGCTCAAATTCATTTGGAAATCAAAAAATCCGAATGCCGGATGGGAAAACGCTGGACGCCAATCCGAACAACAGTACCTTCTGGTGGGGACTGCGCATCTTTTTTTGACACGCAATTTCCCGGCATGGCATTTTCCCCGGAAAAGGGTTGTTGAAATCTCCGGCATCATTTGCTATGATGTATCTGGTCTTATTGTGCCGCATTGGAGAATCACTGACAAGTCGAGAACTGAAAAAGAGGAAAACTCATGGATCAAACTTCACCTGAACTGCAAGACAACCAAACCCCGTGGTATCAACTCTTATCCCGCTACCACTGGCTTGTATTTATTGTCTGTTCACTTGGCTGGGCGTTCGACTGCATGGATCAGCATCTTTTTACCTATTCCCGCGCCAAAGCGATTGGAGAATTGATGTCCATAGACACTGCATCGGACACCGCCAGCAATTACGCGGCTCTTGCCACATCCATTATGATCATCGGTTGGGCAACCGGCGGCATAATATTCGGAATCATCGGCGACAAATTCGGTCGGGCCAGAACGATGGTTTATACCATTTTGATTTACAGTCTTCTGACCGGCTTGAGCGGCTTTTCATATACAATCTGGGACTTTATGCTCATTCGGTTTCTTGCGGGGATCGGCATCGGAGGCCAGTTTGCCGTCGGCGCGTCACTTTTGGCGGAAACCATGCCCGCTCCCGCAAGGCCTTACGTTCTCGGAATCATGCAGGTTCTTTCCGCCGTCGGCAATATTGGTGCCTCGTTAATCGCCATGGCATTCACGGAACTTGCCGCGAATAACTTGCTTCCGATGAGCGATTGGCGATGTATTTTCCTGTTCGGCTCTGTGCCGGCTCTCCTCGCCTATTTCATTGTCCGCTGTATCCGGGAACCGGATTCCTGGGTGGCCTCCATCAAGGAAGGCGGACGCAAAAATGTCGGTTCCGTCAAGGAATTGTTTTCCAATCCCTTACTGCGCAAACATGTCATTTTGGGAATGATCCTTGCCACGACCGGCGTCATCGGGGCTTGGGGGATCGGACTTTTCAGTCTGGAACTCTCCCGAAAAGTTGCCACAAGAATTACCGTGGTCGATACTGAATCAAAAGATTATCAGAAAGCCAAGACAATCATACTTGAGAAGTATCATTCCAACGCGGAATCCGGTGCAGTCATTACGCCGGAGCAACAAAAAGAGATCGATACCGCCATTTCCAACCAAGTGATCAAAATTATTTGTGACCGCTGGGCGGCACGGAATCTTTTGATTTACAATATCGGGGCGGTATTCGGAATGTACGGGTTTACGCTTGGTGCCGTCTTTTGGGGACGACGCATGACTTTTACCGTTTTCATGACGGGATGTATTGTTTTCACCGCCGCAACATTCCTCTATATGAACTCGCTTGTTACGCAATTGCTCCTCGTACCCGCCATGGGGTTTTTCGTCATGTCGATGTTCGGGGGATATACGATTTATTTCCCGGAATTGTTCCCGACGCGGCTTCGCAGTACGGGCGTCTCGTTCTGCTATAACGTGGGCCGTTTTATTGCCGCAGCCGGTCCGCTCATGTTAGCCGGGTTAACGGCCATGTTCGCCGAATTTGCCACCCCGGAAGATTCGACACTGCCGTTCCGCTACGCCGGCGTGGCCATGTGTTCGGTCTTTATCATCGGCATTGTCGTTATCTGGTTCCTGCCCGAAACCAAAGGAAAACCATTACCGGAGTAGGGGCTAGAGGGTGGGGGACCAGGGAGTAGCAGTACCCCCTGTCCCCTCACCTCTGTCCCCTCAAAATGAGTGACACACAGCTTGACAAGCATTCTATTGCAATCCGAAAGCGGTCGGTCGGCGAATTGTTCAACCTGACCCTGGTGGTTTTGCGCACGGAGGGGTTGCGTGTTTTCGGTTGGTTTGCCGTGTTTGTCATTCCGCTGACGCTGATCAACCACGCCCTCCTGACCTGGCTGACGGAAAGTGTTTTTGTGCTTGATGCGGAAGAAGAAGCATGGTCCGTGGTGTATTTCTTCGGCTATGCCGGTTTGGTTGCTCTCGAAACACCGTTTGCTTCCTCGGCGGCACTGATTTACCTCGGAAAACGGGTTTTTGCCGCCGATGTCCGGCCATCGAAAACCGAAGTTCTCGTCGCCTGGGTCGAAGCCCTGCCGCAATTGATACTTTACACGATTTTCCTGCTCCCGCTGATCCTCGTTTATGATTGCCTGCCGGAAATCGTTGTGTTGGAGCGTTCTCCGCTGGTGCGCGGACGAAAAGACCAAATCACCACGTTCCGGCGGCTGAAAAATTTTCACCGAGACCGGTTCGGCGAGCAATTTGTGGTGCTTTTACCCCTGTTTTGGTTCGGCGTGATTCTCGTGCCGACACTCGGTCTTGTCGTGACCGCAATCTTTTATCTCTGCGTCGGCCCCATCGAAAAATTCCCGGCCTTGTTTTGCGCCATCCAAGCTCCCGTCGTCTGCTGGACGGTGACACTGTTCCTGCTCGTGTTCCATTTTCTCCGTTACATCGACATGCGCATCGAACGCGAAGGCTGGGACGTCGAACTGGTCTTCCGCGCCGAACGTTCCCGAATGACGGGAGGGGAGTAATGCAGAATGAATCACAAGCCGGAATTTTTAGTTTGTCGGGTGTGAGTGCCACCCAAAACAATTTGCAACAAAATTGATCTTGCATCCTGACGCGGTTTTGGGGTAGAATGCGACATCATTTCAGCATTTCTTGAATCAAAATTGCTGAAAATGACGATTTTCCCGATAATTTTCAAGGATGATCCCCTCAGAAAAGGGTTGGCAGGATGCCCATTTTTTCTCATATTTTGAGTTTTTCGCTCCGAAATCATACTGTTTTTTGCGCAATTATCCTTTTTGCCGTAGTTCCTGGTGCTGTTTTTGCCCAAACGAACGCCGCTTTCGTAGGAGAATCGCAACAGCCACAACGGTTTGCGTTGCAATCGCAACAATCGCAAGAGGACAAAGGGCGCATGATCGGAGGAATGTTCGGTCCCGGCACAAGATCGAACGAACAGACACAGAGTCCGGCTCAAACGGTCACCTCCTCCTATCCTCAAGCAGACAGTCGGGAGCAAGAGTATCGTCTGCCGGACAAAAATCCCTTGCTGGCAGATGACATCCCGGAAGAACAGCGTCGCAGCGGGGTTTGGTCGTTGGAATCACACCGGATTGTGCAGGCGAGAAATCAAACCTACCAAACACCGGAACCGACTCTGCCGCCGCAACCTGCGGTTTCACAGCCGCAGTACACAGAGGTGCCGCCGAGGATTCGCCAGGCATCCGGCAACGCATCGGAATCGGAAGGCGTTACCCCTGCCGCGCAATCACCACCACCGCTTGCACCGCCGACCGAAACACGGTCCAATTCGCTTCCGGCTCCGCCTCTGGTGAATGCAACAGAAATCTTTGTGCCAGTGGATACGCCGGAAACGATTGACACAACGGTTCAGGAAACCCCTGCCGCCAATGACGTGACGCCCCCGGCGATGCTTGCGCGGCGCGAAAATCCTGACATCTCCACGCCCTTTCTGACGGTCGTTGCGAATACGGAAGACACAGGCAAAACACCCCTGGAGGACAGCCCTGACGAGACCGAAACCGCAGAGGAATCGTCCGGTACCGGGGCCGGCGACGCTTCCATGCCGCCGTTTTACGCCCAGGGCGAGCAAAAGGCGGAAAAAGCCGAAAAGAGCAAAGGCTCCGGCTTCGGGTTACTGCCGACATCGGCCGGGCCGACGATGACCGTGCTGTCGAGTTTGGCCATTGTGCTCGGCGTGTTTTTCGTCCTGGTCTGGCTGATGAAACGTGCGACGCCGCGTCAAGGTGGACTGCTGCCGGCCGAAGTGTTCGAGAAACTCGGTTCGGTGCCGCTTTCGCCGAAAATGCAGTTGCAACTGTTCCGGCTCGGCGGGAAACTCGTGCTGGTGTCGGTCACGCCCGACGGCATGGAGCCGGTCGCCGAAGTGACCGACCCGGACGAGGTGATCCACCTGATCGGGCTGTGCCGGCAGAGCGATCCGAAAAGTGCGTCGGCGGCTTTCCGGCAGGTATTGAAGCAATACACCGGCGACAAAATCCCGCAACAGCAACAACAACCAATGACCGGCGGTTACGCACAACAGCCGGTGCAGCAATATCCCGCGCAGCAATACCAGCAGCAGCCATATCCGGCGCAACAGTATCCGCAACAGCAATTTTCGCAGGGTGTGCAGCAAGCCGTCCGCCGCCCTGTCGGCATGGTCACTCCGGCCAGGGCGTATCAGCGGTAAGTGCAGAGTGCAAAGTTCAAAGTGCAGAGTGCAGAGTGCAGAGGTAGGGCGGTCACGCCGTGACCGCCGAATCAGAGCCGCGACGGTCACGGAGCGGTCGAACCGGAGTAACCGCTCGATAACTCTCGCGGCTCTGATGAAAACATATTCGTGACCGCCGCGACGTGGCAAAAAAATGTTGCCCCCGAGTCAAGAAAATCTTACCCCGAAGCAGGATTTTTTTGACAAAAATCAGTAAAAAACGTAACACAAAGGAAATCGCAATGCGGCATAAGATTTTGGGAATCATCGTTGCGTGCCTAGCCCTGGCGGGAAGTGTTGCCCCGGCGCAGGAAATACGTGGCCAAGCCACAGTAACAACGCCGGATGGGCGGGTCATCACGTTCAGTGAAGAGGAACAACGCCAAATGTTCGCCGAACATGGCTTGACCGTCGATGATCTGCAACGTCAATTTGACGAAGCAAAAGAAATCCAACGCCTCATTGACGCGGGGGAAGTCACGATACTTGACCCGGACAATATGGAACCGCCAATTCTTCATCCGCCAAGTTTCTCCGGCGATTTTGACCCCATGGAAGAATTGCAACTCCAGATAGAGCAAGGTCGCCAAAAAGAAGACGAATTCCTGCGTCAAGTATTCAACGAAATCGGCATCTCCGAAACGGAAACAGAGCCATTCAGTACCATGATAACCGGCATTGAAAAATCGTATATGCAAATCGCAGAAAAATACGAGGATTATTTTGACCAAGTGACTTCAGAAAGCTATGTCGAATTTGCAGAATTTGGTTTCGACAGAATCCTCCAGCCTCTTTTCAGTGATATGCGGTCGGAAGCAGCCAATTTTCTCGGCGAAGATCAATACAATCAACTGGCGGTCCGCTACCATCAAGTCATGGACTTGGGTGGATTGGGCGGGTTTGGCAGACTACCGCACATTGATACGGAAAGGGAAATTTTTAAAATGTTTCTCTTGCCGGATGTGATTGGCATGACAGGCGATCAGTTGGACGATTTTGCGCGATTTCAAAAAGAATTTTTCACGGAATTGATTGGCATGGGAACAGCATTGGAGGATGAACTCCAACGATTGAGGGATGAAGATGCCTTACTCTCCATGCAATTAGCCAACAAAGATGAATTATACGTGGAACAAACGGCCATAAAAGATCGACAGAACAAAATTCAAGTGGAAAAAGAGAGAGTTCGAGAGGAAACAATACGACAATTTCTCACCAAACAGAAATCCAAACTCAACGCGCTCCTGACCCCTGAACAGAAGGCGAGGCTGGCGCAAATTCAAGCGGACATCCCGGATTACATGAAAAAGGCACTGGGCGGCGTGACCACCGGGGACACGGACGAATCGACCGTCGCGTGGCGGCCGGGCGTCAATTCCTGGATGCCGGGCATGGGCGCGCCGCGCGACAGGGAAGGCACCAATCGCGAAGCCCCGCGTGTCCGCGAACCCAGGGGCGAACGAAGATTTCCGGGGAGCGAATGATGTTTGAAATTCAACGTTCAAAGTTCAAAGTTCAAAGTGCAGAGTTCAAAGTGCAGAATGC
>WRMR01000155.1 GCA_009776995.1 Planctomycetaceae bacterium
GACCCACCGCCCCCACACCCCCACCCCCCCCCCACCCCCCCCCCAAAAAAAAAAGGGGTAAAGGTTTGATGACGTCTTTGTCAACGCGCAAGGCGGTGTTGACATGGCAATGGTCAACGGCATGAACACCAACAGCACATTCAGCATGTCGGACAATTTCTTTGTCATGCTTGGCGGCGGTTATCGGCTGGGGCTTCGCAATTTCAACGCGATTGATGCCATTGCCAACGGTCGCAATGACAAGACTTATGTTTACGGCGAAAACCATTCGCTCATTGTCATGAACGACGTGTTTGTCGAGCGGCGCGGAACAGACCAGGCGTATCGCGTCTGGTACAGCGAACAGGTGACCGCGATCAACATGGACGACTCGAACAATGCGATTTTGCACACCGGTTCGCGCGGCTATGACACATACACCATGTCAGCGGGTTACGGCACGGCAACAAATGCGGTTGGCTCGTATTTCCACGAGTTTTACGACTTCAGGAACATCAGTATTTCCACGCCAACGACAGCATCGACGATCAGCCTGCCAACCGCTGCCGGCTGGAATCCACAAGAAAAGGTCTGGTCTCAAAGTGGTTTTACCGTGACGGTCATGGGCAACGCGAATATTGTCACCAGAGATCACTCGCCTTTGCCGGCACAGGCTCCTGCGACTGCACTTGTTGAAACGCTTGCGCTCGAAACGCAGGACGATTGCTGTGCCTCCGTATCACCTCTTGCCACAACGGTTGCCGCGACATCGGCAATGCCTTTGCAATCAGCCGCGTTGGAAATGGCTGTGCTAACGGAAACCATTTCACAACCCGAGGCTGTACTGCAACCCGAAGCCGTTTTGAAATCGGACGCTACGGCATCCATTGCAGAACATGAAATGACATTTACTCACGACCACTTCGACCACACCCGTTGGGACGAAAACCTGTTTGCGTTCCTGGCCGACGAACAACTGCGTCTGCACCGCAAGAGGGACAAGTGGCACGGAGATGATGACGACAACTGGCTGGCCGAGTTTGAAAAACTGGCCTTGCTGGAGTTGAGGAAGTGATTTCTCGTTGAGACAACTCCAAGGCACTGGTGAAACATCGCCGTTTTGACACAAGTTGTTTTACGAATGTCGGGGGAGTACCCCCGACTGCCCCCAAGTGGCCGGGTACGGCCACCGTTAAGGGGAGTACCTCTTAACAATCCCCCAGTCCAACGTGAAAGTTGAGTTTTTTCGCACTTCCGCACGCCCGACATTCACTACGCTACGACGCGCGAAAGTCTGCACTCCGTTCAGGTCGGGCGTGCCCAAAGAGGGTTCCAAAGAGAAAACTTTTGTAAAAGTTTTCTCTCTGGACTCTCTTTCAAAACTTTTGGGTACGCAAGCGACAGGCAATGTCAATCATTTCGCGGGGGGCGTGAACGAGGCTTCTCAGGTCAAACCGGCCATGCCCCCCGCGAAGGTTTTACGCTTGGACTTCAAACCATGAACTGGAGTGTTTTGCATTGATTGGAACAAAGCAACCGCCGCGGTGGGTAGCAAAAAAAATAACGGGGTGACGTGTCACCACGTTTTCCCCGTTACTCAATACCTCTTCCGGTTCGAAGGTTGCCGACGCTCGGGGTGCTCCTCAGCAGTGCCCTATCCTCCGACAACAAACAAAACTATAACACAAACTCGCTGTAAAAGCAAGGCCATTTTAACGCAAATGTGATGTGAATTCTTCAAGGGAATGACTATCGCATGCAAAATCAGACAACCGATCAAGTTGACCGACATCACGCAATGCATACAATTTGCTTTCAACTTCTTGAGAAACAACACCAAAACGACGGGTCAAAAAACGAATGATTGTCCCTGCCTTACCTTTTGCCACTTCTTGATTGACTACCATCTGATCGAACATGGCCAAACGGCGTTGTCGGTCGAGTTCCCGCAACTCAGGATCAGCGTAGAAACGGTCAAGTTGTTCAAACGCTTGTTGAATTGCAGGGTCGTTATCTGTGATACTGGACATTTCCACCTCCGATAGTTTATCGCCATATGCGAAAAAATACAACCAACGCCGGAGTTCACTACAAATACCCTCCAGCTTGTCAATGTAATCTCTCGAAATATCCGAAAGACGCAAAAAGTGCATCTCAAAATCATCCGTCAAAACAACGTCGGGATCCTCATGAGCGGTAATACGAAAAACATTGTGAAGGTTTTTCAATTGAGGAAATAATGCAAATTTCGTCAGGACAATGCTAATCACCGGACGTAATTCCGGGTACTTCGCACCAGCCTTAATCTGAGATGAATACTGATCTGACCAGGAATACAATATCCGATTCTCAAAATAGTCGTGATATTGATTCTGAATCTCCAAATTGAAAAAACGCCCACGCTCATCTTTCGCACGAACGTCAAGCACTATGGATTTGCTCTCTGCATACTTTTTCACATTGAACGGATTGAGAACCGTTGCCGTGACAATCGGAGCCTTGCCAACATCGAGAAAAACCCCATTAATATATGAAAGCAATAGCGACTCGTTTTTCGGATCACCCAACAAAGCGGCAGTGAACAAGTCCGATTTCGGATCTTTCACATGTTCTTTTTTCGCACGTTTTTTTGACATCATTAAATTATAACCTGAAAACCTCAAAAAGCAAGACCAATTGAGAAAAATGTTCACTTTTTCAATTCACGGACGCGGAACCAGACGGTGAGATGGTCGTTGGTTTTTCCGGTATCGACTCCGAAAAGGGAGAAAACCCGGCGGGAGTCCTTGCGTTTGAGAGAGCCGACGTAATAGATATGGGAATCCTTGACAAGCAGGCCGGGCAGGGCGAGGGTGCTTTTGTCGAGCGTCGGGATGGCGTCGGCGGTTTTTGACGTGTCGAACGTTGAAACGTCCAATTCAAAATCGACGGCGTAATGTTCCGGCGAGACGCGCCCAAGCGTCAGCGAGAGTTTCAGGCCGTCCTGGAATTTTTCGTAGCCCGTCGTTTGCATCGTGCCGTTTTCCATGACCGCCTTTTTTTCCCGGACGAGTTCGGAACCGACTTCAAACTTTGCCGTGCGGCCTTCGCTGAGGTACAAGACCGGTCTTTGTTCGACCGACGCAAAGCCCTTGCCCGCCGAAGCGTCGAGGAACATTTGAAACAACTCCGCAAGATTGGTCGTGCCGGCGAACACATCGACCGAGCGGATTTGGAGATCGCCCGTGACCTTGACAAAATCATCCTCTTTTACCCGGATAAAAAAGACCTCCGCGATGTATGCGTGTTCGGCGTGTTCACGCAGTTTTTCAATATCGGCCAGCAGTTTTCTGACATTTTCGAGATTGTCCGAAATGTAAAGACTGCCACCGACGACGGCGACCTTGCCCTGGTCGGTGACGCCTTTTTGCAGGGCGTCGAGCAGTTCCTTGCGCTCCGTCGGAATCATGCGCACGACCGCCGTGACAACATCATTGCGGTTGGAATCGCCAATGTAGTAAATGCCGTTGATCTCCGTGACCGACGCACCGACCCGCCGGGCGACGCTTTCCAGCACCATCGCAAGCGGTTCGCCGAAGTAGGAACCGTAGAGCGTCGCGCTGTCGAGACTTTGCCCCCAGATGATGCTGACGCCGGTTTCATCGGTCAATAACGTCATGCCCTCGCGCATGGTCAGGCCGTCGAAGCGCACCGTGATTTTTTCCCTGTTGACCGTTTTCAACTCGTCGGCCTGCTCGATGGTTTTCTCAAAGGCATAGCGGTCAAGACCGGGAAACTCCGAAACAGGCTTTTTCTTTTTCGGCAAAGCGCAACCCGAAAGTAATGACAAGATCAGCAATGCGATCAGCAATCTCATTTCGGCACCGACACTTCTTTGCCGCTCTCGAAAATCACAACGCCGCGCCGCACGTTGACGGCCTTGATGGTTTCCTCTGTGCCGTCGATGGAAACCGGCTGGCCGATGCGACGGCGACCATTGTCCGTTATCACGCCGAGCTGAAAGACCGCCGTGATTTTTTCGTTCGGTTTCAAGGGCGGCAGGGAATGGTCGTGAGTGCAACAGTCGCAGACTTCAGGCTTATGACTTGGAACTTCAGGATTGGTTTCGATGCTTTCACCCGAAGCCGGAAGTCCGAAGTCGGAAGCCGCCGAAGGCATCGGGGCAGGGCAGGGCAATGACATATCCGGCGTCGTCACATTGTCAGAACCTTCGGGGGCAGGGAATGTTGTTTCAGACGCAGGTTTGAACGAAGCCATCAGGGTTTTTGTCAGAATGGTCGGAAACTGGCTGATGATGTTGATGCCCCAGTAACTCACGAACACGGCAATCAGGGCTTTCAATGACAAATGCCAGGCATGTTTTTTC
Organism: Planctomycetaceae bacterium; assembly: GCA_009776995.1. Lineage (GTDB taxonomy): Bacteria > Planctomycetota > Planctomycetia > Pirellulales > Thermoguttaceae > WRMR01. Next base: position 4,346 of record WRMR01000155.1, read on the forward strand.
GCCAACCAGAGCAACGCACCCGGCTTTGACAGTTTCAGGCTTGGCCGATCACTTGTGACATCGCTTAACGTGTGCGAACTGTAACACGCGAAAATTTCCTGAAGCATGAGATGGCTTGTTGTTTCGCCGTCGAATTTCACGCGGCGGCCCTGATACTTGCCGACGCTGACACGGTAAAACTGCGACTTCACGCCAAACGCCTCTTTGACGACGTCCAAATCCGCCAAAGGAATATTGAGCGGGAAGGGCAGACCGTAATGCTTCGCGTTTTCGACCTGATACAACTTTTCGGCCATCGCCAGAATCTGCTTGCTGATGTTGTCGGTGTGTTGCGTGATGAAAATGAGATCATGGCCGTAATGCCGGTGTTGCGACACGTAATTGCGGAACTCGATATTAAACTGCTTGTGCTTTTTGTCCGTGTCCATTTCGGAACCGAACAGTTTTTGCACTTCGTCAATGACAATCATGGCGTTTTGCGGGAGTACGGCAAGCGGGAATTTGCCGCCGCATTGAATAAACCTCTTGCGCACATCTTCATCGATGGGCTTGATGTAATGGGACACGTCCGTTTCATCACCCGTCTTTTTCGTGAGATATTCGTTGATGAAATCCGTTTGCAGCGGTAAATTCGTGTAGAGCGCGCGGTCAAAGACCTGACCTTCCTTGCGCTCGTACAACGCCCAGTCCTCAAGATGTTGCAGCAACATCGTCACGGTGTGATAACTTTTCCCGCTGCCCGGTTTCCCGGCGACAATCTGTAAACTCATGATTCGGTTCCTTCCTTGCCTTTTGCTTTTGTTTTTTCTTTTGCTGAAATTTCACGACGCCGGACAACGGCATACTCTTTCAGCATCTTCAAATACGACTCGTATTGATGTAACGCAACGTCAATCCTGAATTGTAAAACCGGCTTGCCCGCTTCCGCCGTCTTGAGCAACGCAGCGTGTTCAAGACGGCAAATCTGCTGGACTTTGGCAACTTCCTTTTTCGTGACAGTGATTTTTTTCATATTACCCTATCGTTGGAATGAGTTTCAAAACAAACTTGAGACTGATAAACACAAGCAGAAACGCCACGGTCAGGCCAAACATAAAACACGTTTCCACAACCGGGAAAAACGTGTTGGCACGAGCCAAAAGCGTCAGCAGATTCGTCACCGCGACGACGAAATCCGGCGAGTAGGGCAGGGCGGGCAGGAAGTCAAGGAACCAGCAGAACAGATCAACCACCTTTGCCATGACATAAACAAAGATGCCTGCCCCGAAGTTCATGACGGTTCGATAAATCTCTTCGTCCACGCCCGTCTTGTAAGCAATCAAACCACCGGCAACAATCATCGCCGTGACTCCGGCTAACCACAACATAAAAAACTCCTTTCTCTTTTCAATATTGACGCAGTATCACCAAAATGACCTGTACCATCGTCAGAAACAACGCCGCCAGAAACAGCATGCGCATGATCGGGACAACCGAATAATGCGAAACACTTTCAAGATTGAACCGGATGGAAGTCGTGGCCATGCCCGGCAAAAAACGCGGTAATTCGACCTGAAATTCCGTAAAACGATCCGCCTGAATGTTCTCAAACATCGCTTGCAAATCAAGACCAAGTTTCTCTTTTAGTTTTTGCTGGAGATGCTGAAAGGACTCTTTCAACTCATCGGCCGGAAACCAGTCGTCGCCGGGGATCGGATCGTGACAGTGACAACTGTAAGGCGAGCCGTCGAAAGGAATGCCCTTGCAAAACGCCCCCTGCCATTTACCACAAATACACGTGCACCGGCAACACGCCTTGCAGGTACAGTCTTCAGGGAGATGGCACTGACAACTATAAGGGGAACCATCAAAGGGAATGCCGCGGCAGACCGGCCCCTTCCACTTGCCGCAAACACAACGGCATCGGCAGCACGCGCCGCAATCGCATTGTTCGGGATGGCAGATACAGGAGCCGGGTTTGCCGTCGCAGATTTTCCATGACCATTGGCCGCAGGTACAGCGGCACGAACAACACGCGCCGCACACGCAGGAATGACAAGGACAACTTGACGGCGTCCCGGCGCATGACTTGCCTTTCCACTTGCCGCAGATACAACGGCAGACGCAACACGCTCCGCATTCGCAGGCATCATGGCACGAGCAATTTGAAGGTGTGCCGTTGCATGTGATCCAGCCCGGCCACTGGCCGCAGGTACAACGACAGGCACAACATGCCCCGCAAGTGCAATTATGGCAGTCGCAATACGTTGATGTGCCGTTGCAATTTGGTCCTGTCCAGTCACCGCAGATGCACCGGCATTGACAGCACGCGCCGCAGTCGCAATGACGATGACAACGGCAATCATTCTTTTCACCGTCGCAAGACTTGTCGGAAAAATTACCGCAGGTACAACAGTGGTAACATTGCGCGCCGCAGGTACAGGCATGACACGAACAACCCCACGCCTGCGAGGTTGTGCCGTCACATGATTTTCCCTTCCAATGGCCGCAAACACATTGGCACTGGCAACACGCCCCGCAAGTACAGGTTTCATGGCAATCGCAATCGGAGTAGGTGCCGTTGCAAATTTTCGGCCACGTTGCGCCGCAGAGACAAAGGCAGGAGCAACAGACCGGCGGCAAGCATCGGCAACGGACATGACACGAACAATCCTCTTCACCGCCCGGACAGGGTTGTTGCCATACCGCACTACAAGTACAATTGCAGGAACAGCACGCGCCGCAAATACAGATGCCATGACAGTAGCACGAAGTGCGGGTGCCGGGACATTCCGGTGTTTTCGGCCAGCCACGATAACCGCAATTGCAATAATGAGTACAGCAGGGAGGCGGTGAGCAATCACAATCTTGATCGTCACGCCAGTCAAGATGGTTGGAACCGGGATAAGGGTTGCGGTAGATTTCGTCATAGTCGTTCATCCCGCCGCCGTCGGAATCATGAGTGAATCCACCGGCAAAAACGGCCACGCCGTAGTAATTACCGGTGGATGCCGCTTGAGCCCCGTAAACCGCAGTCACGGAATAATTCGACCAATCCGGATACGGCCCGATGAGAGATTGGACTGCGGCGCCGGTTTTGGGAACGACGGTATGAAATGTCGTGTCATAGTTTTCATACCATAACCGCATGTCATGTTGCGTATGAAAAAAGCGGGTTCCCGGCTCTCTGCGAGGGGCGACATACTGGCGGTTTTCATACAAGCCGGTTTGCGGGTTGAGAATCCTGACGCCGGCATTTCCGGTATAAGAATAACCCGACGGACTGTAATACACAGGGACAACTTCAATACGGAAGTTGATCGTTTGCTGATTCTGATTCACATAACCGGCGATCAGCCATACGATGACATAGCCGTCGTTCGCCGTGGTGGGATAGGTGATGGTATGATAAACAAAAACCAACGCCGGGTGATAACCGCCGGACGAGTTGACATTCCAGTTGTTATATCGGGTATTCAAATACGCTTGCAACGCCGGTTGTTGAGCGTGACACAACATTCCCGGCGACAGGCAGAGCAGGGCGGCAAACAAGTTCAGAGTGCAGAGCGCAGAGTGCAGAGTGATTTTGTGTAACATCAGAAAGACCCTTTTTCCAATGAATCCATGAAAGTTCCGAAAAAACACGCGCCGCACGTCATGCAGAGCAAAAACAGAATACCGCGAAGCAAGGGCGGAACGTTCGGACTCAAATCCGGCACGTCAGGAGGGCAGGGCGGATCCATTTCAAAAAGATCGTTCCATAATGCCAGTTCATTTTCGTCACGCGGCAGCATCAATGAAAACTGATAATCCCGCGAGTTGCCCATCACCGCCTGAAACTCCGCCAAGGTGGATGGAAGCATTCCCTGAGGTTGCCGACGCCTTCACGACAATTTTTTACGGCCCGACGGACGAACAGGTCACGATTACCCTTGACATGTCAAGCACCGGCACCACGAATCATTGGACAGTACGACAAAACGGCGACAACATTGAGGTCGTTGAGTTTGTCAATGACGAATATATCACAAAGTTTTCAAAACCTCTTGAAGAATTCAATCACCTCGTCATCAATGCCAATGGAGTCACCGATGACTCGCTGACGATTGATTTTTCCAACGGCGACTTCAACATCGGTTATGGCATCGTCTTTAGCGGCAGCGTCGGTCAAACCGAAACGTTGATTTTCAACGGTAGCGACAGTTATGACATTTTGCAGATCAACGTCGAAGGCCGTTATTATGGTGGCTTGCCGATTTTCATCAACGACGTTGAGCATGTCTTGATCAACGGCAACGAAGGCCACACGCAAGTCTGGATCGATGGCACCGAAGATGATGATGAGTTTACGTTCGTCAACGGTGTCACGGAGTTCACCACCGCGACCACACATTTCAAAACGGCGAACGTTGACGAGGTCTTTGTCAACGCGCAAGGCGGTGTTGACATCGCAACGGTCAACGGCATGAACACCAACGGCACGTTCAGCATGTCGGACAATTTCTTTGTCATGCTTGGCGGCGGGTATCGGCTGGAGCTTCGCAACTTCAACAGCATTGACGCCATCGCCAACGGGCGCAATGACAAAACCTACGTTTACGGCGAAAACGATTCCATGATCATTATGAGCGATCAATTTGTCGAACGCCGGGCAACAGGGCAAGCATATCGCGTTTGGTACAGCGAACAGGTGACCGCGATCAACATGGACGACTCGAACAACGCGATTTTGCACACCGGTTCGCGCGGCTATGACACATACACCATGTCAGCGGGTTACGGCACGGTCACAAACGCGGTCGGTTCGTATTTTCACGAGTTTTACGACTTCAGGAACATCAGTATTTCAACACCAACGACAGCATCGACGATCTGCCTGCCAACCGCTGCCGGCTGGAATCCACAAGAAAAGGTCTGGTCGCAAAACGGTTTTGCCGTGACGGTCATGGGCAACGCCAACATCGTCACCAGAGACAACTCACCATTGCCGGCACAGGCAACGGCGACTGCACTTGTTGAAACGCTTGCGGTCGAAACGCAGGACGATTGCTGTGCCTCCGTATCACCTCTTGCCGCAACGGTTACCGCGACATCGGCAATGCCTTTGCAATCCACCGCGTTGGAAATGGCAGTGCTAACGGAAACCATTTCACAACCCGAGGCCGTACTGCAACCCGAAGCCGTTTTGAAATCGGACGCTACGGCATCCATTGCGGAACGTGAAATGACATTTACACACGACCACTTCGACCATGCCCGTTGGGACGAAAACCTGTTTGCGTTCCTGGCCGACGAACAATTGCGGTTGCACCGCAAGAGGGACAAGTGGCACGGCGATGACGACACTGACAACTGGCTGGCCGAGTTTGAAAAACTGGCGTTGCTGGAGTTGAGGAAGTGATTTCTCGTTGAGACAACTCCAAGGCACTGGTGAAACATCGCCGTTTTGACACAAGTTGTTTTACGAATGTC
>WRMR01000156.1 GCA_009776995.1 Planctomycetaceae bacterium
AGCCACTTCCCTCCTCATTCTGCATTCTGCACTTTGCACTCTGCACTCTGCACTCTGCACTCTGCACTCTGCACTTTGCACTCTGCACTCTGCACTCTGCACTCTGCACTCTGCACTCTGCACTCTGCACTCTGCATTCTGCACTCTGCATTCTGCACTCTGCGTTCTGCATTCTGCACTCTGCACAACTACTTATCCGAAATCATCGGATAAAAAAGTTTGAGTTGCTCCAGACTGTAAGCATCGTTGCCCGGGTAGTGATAACAGGTCGCTCCCAATTCCATTCCGATGTTTGCCAGATACTGCGTGAACTGCCTCGTGTACGGCAGTATCGTCTTGTAGTTACCGGTCCGCATGGCGATATTCTTTCTGGTGCGGGTGATAAAGCCTGTATCGGAATCCAGGATGTAAACGTTATTCCGGAAAATCTTGCCGGGTGCCTTTGAACCCATCGCGGGATAGCCCTCAATGATTGCGGCACCCAGCATGAACAGGATCACGTTATTTTCATAAACGACATTTTCGATTGGGTAGTCCACGATCTTCAGGCCGGACTCAAAACTCCCCCAAAAGAGAGCTCCCATCCTGGCACCGCCGTAGATCATGGAATTATCCCGTACCCTCGCGTTCGCGAGCATTCTGTCCGTTCCGGAACCGGTCCACAGCTCGAATGAGGTATTGGCGTATTCTATGATGTTGTCGCACCACAGGATGTTTTGCATGACTCCGCCTCCCTGGGAAGTGATCGCGGTATCCCATATCTGTGTCAGGTAGTTGTTCGAGACGTGGAATCCATTGACAGAACCCCAGCTTTCGATGGCGTTGCCCATACGGACGGAAAAATGATTGCCGCAACTGATCACCTGGCCGCCGATAAAGGAGAACTCGCAATTTGTCACGGTGTAGCCGGAGCCGGCTTCCATTCCGTGCCGCCCGGAATGTTTGACCGCGATGTTGTCGAAGGTCACATCTTTTGCGCCTTCGGAAACAGGTGCCGTAATCGAGATGCCGTAGCGTGCCGGACGAATGGTCTTGAACACATCGGCCGGATTGCCGTCGTTGCACCGCAGATAGAGTTTGCCGTGATACGGGTCAAAATAGTATTCCAGATTGTGGCGAAGCGAGGTCTCGATGCTTTCAAACGTAATGGCTTCACGGTAGTAATATTCCAGTCCGTTTGTCCACCAGCCAATGTCAGTCGTTTTCTGACCAAAGGGGGGACGCGCGACTTTGTGGTCGCTTATTTCTCCAACCGTTAACACACGCACGCCCCAGGCACGCCCGTCGTCAAAGGAAAGGCTGCAAATATCGTTCCACCCGGGATCGCGGGTCTCCGGCCTGGTGATCACCTGATCCAACACATAGACGTTCTTCACGGCGGTTTCGATCCAGGTGCCCGTTTTTGTTCCGTCGTCAAATTTCACCGCGTTGGTGAACAACGGCTTGGGACCTTCGCCGTAAGCCGCATAGGTGACGCCGGACGTTGCCTCAAGTACGCGGGTAGTGCCCTTGCCGGGGTACTGTCCGGCAAAGAACCAGGACTCACCCGCGTAGAACTCGCTTCCGCGCTCAAAGAAAACCGCGTCGCCGTATTGAAGTGCAGGCTGAATCATCTGACCGTCGTCTTCGACGTGATACAGTTTGCTGATGGATTGCCACGGAGCGTCAGGCGACAGCCCGTCGTTATCGTCGTTGCCGTTGACAGAGGAAACGTAGTAGCAGGTTCCCCTGATGGTGGCGGGATCGATGTCCTTTGCGTTCAGAATTTCCTGTTTTTTTGCTTGCACCTTTGCCATGTAATCCCTGATCACGGCATCAGTAACAGGCTGGTAATTGATAGCGGCATGGATGGCGTTGTTTTCTTCTGACACAAATGCTTTGTAGTCATGGATATCAAAGATGGCGGCTTCCGCCTCTGTTTGAAACGCGGCGAAATAAAGGATTTCCATATCGACGGCATCAGGACCGGCAAATAGCGACAGAGTCATCTCGCCGTCGTCGTCAGCCCAGCGGAAATCGGGGATGCTCTTGAGATGGACCGTGAAGGTTTGCCATCCGGATACGGTATCAGCCGCCGATGTGATCGTGTGGGTCGTTTTCGCCGTCGCGACGACCGGTCCGTTGACATTCACACTTCCGAATACCAGCCCCAGCGTGGGGACACTGCCGTCCGATACACGATATCCAACGCGGACAAAGGGAAACTCATCCGGTGAGATGTTCATGATGCGAATGTCGAAGGCAAAATACGTGTTGCCGTTCGCAAATTCATCCTCAGGCGAGTTCCCCATCGGTGTACCGGCACCGCCATCAAACATCATTTTACGGCCGTTCGCGTCGCCTCGCAGGTATGGCAGATCACCGGACGAATGAACAGCCGTTCCGTTGTAGCTCGTGGTGATGCCTGCACCGGCGTAGTACATCTGCCACGCGCCGAGAAGATGGAAGTTCCCGTTCTTCATGAGGTAAGAGGTTGAGGTCGGTTCATCCAGCGTCAGGTCGGCAAAACCCGTAACTGACGATACGGCTCCCGCAAGCACGATTTGCAGGGTAACAACCAAAAGAGATACTGCTGGTAACTTCATGATTTTTTAAAAAAATTCTGTTATTTTCTTTGGTTTCCAACCTTTTTGCAAAATATTTTGAAATAGAGTAAAATATGTTGCATCCAGTTAAGACTTCCTGTTTTGCCAAATTTAACAGTTTTTATTATATTCTCAGTCGTTGGGTTTGGCAATCAGTGAGAACAATCAGGAAAAAAAGATGAATTAAGGATAAATTTCGATTGACGGCGGAGCAAATCGCCTCGTTTCATACGGCAACGCAAGAAAATGAACGAGTGGTGCTTGTGGACACTTTGGCATTTGCCGATCAATGTTTCGATTTCCGTTGCGGTTTTTTCGTTTCACCAGGACGTTCCTGTGCGATGGCCTTTTGGTAATTCGGGTTATCCGCTTGTCCGGTGATTTCGTACAAAAACCGGCTTGCTATGGTCGGCCTCAATTCACCCCATTTCATGCGTGCCAGCGCAAGTGTCAGTGTCAAACGAAGTTGCGCACGAGTCACGCCGACATAACACAGTCGGCGCTCCTCATCAACGGCCAAAACGTTGTCGCTCGAAACGGAGCGATGATGCGGTAAAATCCCCTCTTCCATGCCGACCATATACACTTCCTTGAACTCCAGTCCCTTGGCTGCGTGCAACGTCATCAACACAACCGCATTGCGTTGCAATTCCGATTTGTTTTCCGCACTGAAATCCGGCCCGGCCAATGAGGTTTGGTCGAGAAACTCTGCCAGCGTCGGCTTGTCGGTGTCCTGAATATAGGCCGCCGCCGCATTGACAATTTCGCCGACCGACTCCCAACGTGCCGTTCGCTCTTCCGGCTCGGTGTAATTGCGATTAATTTCGTCCTGGTAACGGATTGCGTCAATCAGTTCATTGATTGTGTCAACGGAAAATTTCGCGTGCAATTTTCTGGAAAACTCGCTCATCAACTGCTGGAACTGCTCCAGCGACTCGCGGGATTTGCCGGAGATTTGGCCGATAATATCCGGCGTTTTGATGCCGTCCCAAATGCTTTTCCCCCGGGCAATCGAAGTTTCCATCAGTTTCTGAATGCTCGTCTGGCCGATGCCGCGCGGCGGGGTGTTCAATATTCTTAGCAACGAGACCTCATCATGCGGTCGCAGGGCGACTTTCAGGTAGGCAAGGATGTCGCGCACCTCTTTTCGGTCGAAAAACGACTGGCCGCCAATTAAAACGTACGGAATTTTTGTCTGGCGGAACTCCATCTCAAATGCCCGGGGTTGCTCGTTTGTGCGAAACAACACGGCAAAGTCGCGTGGTTGCCGCTTCGTTTCGGCCAAACGCTCGCGAATCTGCCCGACCACCGTTTTCGCTTCGGCTTCACCATCCTTGCACTGCAAAATGCGAGGCGGCTCACCCGATTTTTCCGCACGTAACTTTTTATCGTGCCGGTGCTTATTGAAAACGATGATCCGGTTGGCCCAATCGATGATTTGTTTTGTCGAACGGTAATTGGATTCCAAACGCACGATTTTTGCGTCCGGCCAGTCGCGGCGGAAATTGAGAATATGCGTCACTTCCGCTCCTCGCCAGCCGTAGATCGCCTGGTCGTCGTCGCCGACAACGCAAATATTGCGGTGCGGTAATGCCAGCCCTCGCATAATGCGGTACTGGCTACCGTTTGTGTCCTGGTATTCATCGATCAAGAGGTGATCGAAACGTTGCGACTCGGCTTGGAGTACATCGGGAAATTTGCGGAAAAGTTCTTCCGTTTTGAGCAAAAGATCGTCGAAATCGACCGCTCCTTTCGTTTTGAGAGCCTTCTGGTAACGGTCGTAGGCCAGTGCCGCCAAATGATCTTTGGCCGCCCATGATTCGGCGGCAGCATCGTCCGGCGACATGGCTGCGCACTTCCAACCGCTGATTTTCGCCAGCAAATCGCCCGGCTTGAGTGCCGCACTGCTGATTTTGATCTCTTTGAGTGCCTGCCGTGCCAACGATTCCTGATCACCGCGATCATAAATCGCAAACAGTTTCGGGTAGCCGAGCCGGTCAATATGCCGTCGCAAAATTCTGACACACAGCGAATGAAACGTCGAAACTTCCGGCTTGTCGAACTTTTGACCCCGGACTTCAGACTTCAGACTCCGGGGTTCGGGTTTGGCATTCGACATGATTTCCTGATGCCTGAAGCCTGAAGCCTGCTTCCCAAGCACTTCAGTGACACGGGTTTGCATTTCCTTCGCAGCTTTGTTGGTAAACGTGACAGCCAGAATACGGCTTGGCCGGATGCCGCTTTTGATGAGTCTCGCGATGCGGTAAGTCACGACGCGCGTCTTGCCGGTTCCCGCTCCGGCCAGAACCAGGAGCGGCCCGGACAGCGTTTCAACGGCAGTTTGTTGTGCGGAATTCAATGACACAGTGTTGGGAATAAGAAAGGGAAATGCGTTTTCATGTCCCAGCCGAACTTTGCACGGCTGTTGTGGACATTATTTTTACCTGATTTCCCCAACAAGGCAACCTGGCGATGCCAGCTTTGAGTACGCACCCGGCATTCTGTCTTTTTGCCGCGCCGCGTCAAATCGGCCTGACAACACCCAGCACGACGCCGACCACTTTCTGCGGCTTATCGTAAGATGCCCCGGCGGCAACCGTATCAACTTGTGCGGGCTTGCCGACGATATCCTGGTGCAATTGCCGCATCGTCAACCCGGACTCGGTTTTGACCAAAACGATCTGGCCTGTGTCGGCGTTGGACGTTTTGCGAAGGATCACGAAATCCCCGTCGGAAATCCCATCAACTGGCGTAAGGCCTTTGATTTGGACGACAAAAGTACCGGCCTTCCTGACTTCGAGAATGCTTTCCAGGTCGAGCGTCTTTTCCGCATCCGGGCTTTCCTTAAACTTCCCGTCAATGAGTTGCCCGCGAAATTGGACGCCTTTCGGTGGTTTGGCCAGACGGGTCAATTGGATGGCCCGGGAACGGTTGGCCTCTCTTGCGATCAGCCCCTTTTTTTCAAGTGCTTTCAGGTGGCACGCCACTCCGTTGGGAGAACGAATGTCAAATTCGTCGCCGATTTCGCGAACCGTCGGACCGTAGCCGCGGTTTTCGATTCGGTCACGAATGTAATCAAGAACCCGTTGTTGTCTTTCCGTTAAACGAACTTCTTTTGTCATAAGATGCATTTCCATAATAAAAAGTGTTTTCAGGGGCGAAGCAGTCTGGTAGTCAATGGACATGCCCTTGTCCATCCCTGCCTGTTTTCACTTAACAGCAAATGATGTTGGCGACGGCAATGTTCGTGTTCAGCTTTTCACTTTGACATGAGATGTAAAATGACGAGATGACGTTGAACTCAAACAATCGCAACAAGGCATGAATTGAAAAGTCAACTAAAACAATGATAAGTAACTTGACAACTAAAGTATCGATGTTTTTAATCCATTGCTCTTTCAATGATGATTCATTCAGTTATATTTTCTATACGAACAAACATCACTGACCATTTAGCCAACATTGACGGCATTATAGTTATTTTTTCGGTTGCATGACAAGACGAATTTACAGCTTTTGGAAAAATTTTTATGATTGCGCGATGCGGTTTTGTCCTTGAAAACACGTACTCAAAGGCATTTCCTGAATTCAACAGGTGACATAAATTACACTATCTCATGTTCATAAGAACAGGTAAGAATGATCGCCTGACTTATGCCTAATGTCTTTGACCGTCAACAATAATAACTGGGATTCGTCTCTTTGCCAAGACCACGCTAAAAAAATTCTTCAAGATATATCAGAAGTCAACGAATGTATAGCAACAGTTAAAAGATTTCGCCAAGAAAATTTTTTACAGCGAGTGCAAAAGAACCCGCTGCTTCAACAGGCGGCAAGTGTCCCGCATTTGCAATGGAGAGAAACCGGGCGTTGGGAATTTTCGCAGCCATCTGTTTCATTTCACCGACGGGAGAGATGGTGTCCTGTTCACCGCAAATGACCAATGTCGGCATCGAAAACCCTGGTAACCAATCCGTTGCGTCGGGACGTTCGGCCATTCCGCGATCAGCTGCGGCAACGCCGCCAAGGGGTTGTCGCAAAATCATTTGGCGAACGGTATCCCGGATGTCGTTCCCCGTTTGCGGCGCAAAGAGATTGGGAAGCATCGCGTCGGCCAATGCGTCAAGACCGGTTTCCGGCAAAGCAGCGGCTCGTCGCATGCGATTTTGCGCCGCAGCATCCGTATCGGATTGGGCTTTCGTATCGCATAAAATCAACCCGGCCAATCGATCGCCGAAACGCTGTGCAAAGTGCATGGCAACATAACCGCCCATCGACAGTCCGCAAACAACGATGCGTGACGTTTTGTCCAGGCGATCCATCAAGTCGGCCGTGTCTTGTGCGAATTGCGACATGGTTGAGACTTCCGGGACCGGCAGGGTCGTTTGCCCGAACCCGCGCAGATCAGGAAAGATCAGACGGCGGGAATCACCGAGATGTCGGGCTGTTTCAAGCCACAAGGTATGGTCGAACGGAAAGCCATGCAAAAAGAGAACCATCCTGCCGGTTCGTTGCCCGGTTTCTTTGTAAAACATGAATGACTCCTGATGATTGTTTTACTGCAATTGCATCACCGCGACCTGCCTGGCAAAGAATCGAAGCAAATCGGTTTCCTCGTCCAACGTGTTTTCGGTTGTCTCACTGTCTTTTCGCAAGTGTTCCCAAGCCAGCAAACGCAGGAGTCGCTCATCGGCGTTTTCTTCAACGGGCGTCGCAACCGGTGTTTCCAAGGTGGCGGTGTTCGAAGACAAAACACCGTTCGTTTCAACATGCTCCACAGGTTGAGAAAACAGCAAATCAACGGCGGACACCGACTGCGTGGGAGTCAAGACCGGTCGAATGATGATGGTTGCACTGATGGGCATGGCGACCTGTCGCGTCCCGTCCGTCATCACGGTTTGCCCGTTCTGCAATTCGATACGCGAATCCGCATCCAAGGAAACGGTGATGGAACATGTTCCTTTTGCAAAGCTGGTGATCGCAACGGAATGGAACCCGACGGCTTGGCCAGAAACCGTCCGTTGCGCGTTGAACATCGAAACGCCACCCAATGCGACGTAGTACTCCGCTCTTGGAGCCATGTTCAGGAACGTCACCGTGTTGTTCGTTTCGTCCGCGTTGACGGCGAGAACCGTTGTCGTGTTCCAAACGCGATAACCCGTTGCAGCGTCAGTGCGGTCCGTCATATAATCGCCAATCAGGATACGGCTGTCGTTTTCGCCGTAAATCACGGTCGTATCACTGCCGCCGGATACCGCGTAAACATCGGCCTTTTGAAAATTCCGCGTTTCGATGTGATAGCCGCCGCCTTCAAACAGGACATACTCCGATCGGAGGGTGAACGTGTCATTTGACGGCAAATCGAAAAACGACGCCACTCCGCCCGTTCCGAGTGCAGTGACGCTCACCTGTTCGACGCTGAAAGTTTGATAAACACGAGTCGCCGTCACGAGGATCGTGTTGCCGTCCTGAAACGTAAACTGGCAATCGTCTCCGTCCGCATAAATTTGTACGCTGTCGTAACCGTCCGTGGCGGCAAAGTTGACTTGTTGCAGATCGCCGATGCTGATCGTGACGCCGTTGATCACGATGAAATCGTCATCAGCGTTGACGACCACCGGATCATTCTTTGAACCGCCTCCGATGATCGTGAGGACGTCATTCCATCCGAGATATTCGAAACGGAGCCGGTGATACAAACTCGAATCGATGGCGGTCAGATTGCCGTCATACCCGACGCGGAGTTCGCCGTCGCTGAAATCAACGATAAACCCGGACGCTTCGTTCGGGTTAGCGAGGATTTCGTAGCCGTCTTCAACGATTCGAACGGTCTGCACCATTTTGGTCGAAACGATTGCCGGCAACAGTTCCGGCTCGACTCGCCCTTCGATTTTGACGACATAGACGGTGCCTTCGGTGACGTCAAATTCGAGATGCTGTTTGTCGCCAATCAATACCGAGTAGCCGATCGGGATGGTGGAATGCGACGATTCGTACACAACCATGCGTGTTCCTTCGGGCAATGCGTCCAGGACCGTGTCCCACGAAACACGTCCGTCGTACATCGCTTCAAACGAATACAAGAGTCTGCGTCCGTCAACAAATTCAAGATCGCCGTCACTCCAGGACGGCATGCGTCCGAGGTGTGTCACGTTGTCATCCTCAAGGATCGTGCCGACATACTGGTCGCGGTCCAGGTTGACATTCGTCGCGCTGAGGATATTGAGCAAAACCGTCCGGTCTTCGCCGGGGTCATAGTCGGCATGAACCTGAACCCGGATTGTCGCCGTTGTCTGCTCCCAGAGATCGAATGTGATCCGACCCGTGGTTGGCGTGAAATCAATGCCCGCGACAGCCGTTCCCGCAACCACCGCGTAATTGACGACAATCATCTCGCGCGGCAATTCACTCAACCCGATAACGAAGACCAAATCGGTGACCCCCTCGTCGCCTTCGATGACCTTAACGTCTTCAATCGTCATTTGGGGGACGAACACGGCATCCATCTTCACCACGCTGATTGCCGCGTCGCTTTCCTGAAACCCGTTGGAAACGACCACGCTGACCGTCCGCTCTTCCAGGTGCGGACGGTCGAGATTGTTGTGGTAACGGAGTGTCCGCAGGACCTTTTCATAGTCTGCCGCCGTCGCCGTTCCGCTGATGGTCAGCGTACCCGTTGCCGAATCATAACGGCTTGCAAGGCTTGTGCCGCTGACATCGGCCAACAACATTTCGTAGTTTCCGTCGGGACGATCCTGCAACTGAACGACGGCATAGGAAACCATTCCGCCTGCGGAAACCGTCAAATCAGGCGAGACAATGAGTGACGGCAGGCTGGTTTCCGGGAAATGAATGTCGAAATTGATTCCCGTGTCCGAGCCGTTGAGATCAACGACGGGCTTTGCGGTTGCGGCGTCCTGGGGCCGAAAATCCGCCTTGACGTTCTGGCCGTCGATGATGACCATCCGGGTTAACGGTGCCGGAAACGCTGAACCGGAGATCGTCACGAAGTATTCGCCGTTGTCCAGGTAATATTGGTATGCCCCCGCCGACGAAGACTCAAATTCCGCAACGATCTCATGGCCCTGGTGAACAATAATGTGCATCCCGCCCAATTCTTCGCCGGCTTCATACATGTGGTTATTGTTGGCGTCATCGTAGGCC
>WRMR01000157.1 GCA_009776995.1 Planctomycetaceae bacterium
CGCGTGGTATCCGCGAACAAACCTCGGTCCCGATGGCCGCACGGATACGCCGCAATGGATGAAGGAACTCAGCGTCTGGGCTTTGTGCAGCGATCCGCCGCAAAAAATGCCGGAAACGATGCGTCATTTTACCGATGCGTTCGGTATTCCCACAGCGGTGCATTGGTACAACTGGCACCAGATTCCGTTTGATAACGACTATCCGCACTACTTCCCGACGAAAGACGGGTTCAGGGAGGCCGTTGTGGAAATTCAGAAAAACGGCGATTGTTACGTCATGCCCTACATCAACGGGCGTCTTTGGGACACGCACGACAAGGGAATGGAGGATTTTCAATTCACGTCCGTCGCACTGCCCGGAGCAACGAAAAAAGAGGACGGCAAACCGTACATCGAAACTTACGACAGCAAGGAGTCCGACGGTTCGCCGGTCGAACTTGCCGTGATGTGTCCGGCAAGCGAGGTTTGGAAGGATAAAGTTACGGAGAATATTTTCCGCCTGACGAAGGACTGCGGTGTGGCCGCCGTGTATGTCGATCAGGTTGCTGCGGCAAAGCCGGAATTGTGTTTCGATGAATCGCACGGTCATCCCCCGGCGGGCGGCGATTGGTGGAACCGCGCATACTGGGACATGTTCCAGAAAATTCGCAGCAAGTTGCCGGAGGGGAAAATGCTGACGACGGAATGCAACGCTGAACCGTTCATCAACGTGTTCGACGGTTATCTGACCTGGCATTTTCAATATCAGGATCAGGTTCCGGCGTTCGCGGCGGTTTACGGCGGTGCGGTGCAGATGTTCGGCAGAGCGTATCGCGGCGGAGCGAGTCAGGTTTTGGCCGACCGGATGAAAGCGGCCGAGCAGCTTGTCTATGGCGAACAGATCGGCTGGATTGACCCGCGCGTCGTTGACGATCCGGTGCGATTTCCGTTCTTCAGGGACATCGTACAAATGCGGTACAAGTATCGTGACTATTTTTACAAAGGCGAGATGATCCGGCCGCCAAAGTTATTGGACACAATCCCAACTGTCACCGCCGACTGGCAGTGGAGCGGCGAATGGATCATCACAACGGACGCCGTTCTGACGGGGGCGTGGCGAAAAATGGATGAAAAAGACAATACCGTTTCAGCGGTTTTCTTTTTCGTCAACGTGTCCGATGAACCGATCACGAGCTGCGTTGCGGTGAGACTCGACGAAACCGGCATCGAATCAAAAACGTTTGACAACCCCTTGACCTTCGAACCCGGCGTCCCTTTGGCGATTGAAGTGACGCCATAAAGCCAGCACAGTCCGCGCCACGATGGTCACGGAGCGGTCGAACCGGCAATCAACGCTCCATGACGGTCGCGGCCCGAAATGAAATGCTCACGTTATTTTTGCGCGACTCCAAAGACAGACGAATGACTGTTCCCGAAAGAGTTTCAAACAATCAGGAATCCAGACACTCATGCGCATCAGCGAGGTTTTTATGCCAGGAGACCGTGCCATCGTATTGCTTTCCGGCGGGCTGGATTCGACGACCGCCGCTGCGTGGGGGAAGGCCAACCAATACGAGCTTTTTGCCCTGACGATTGATTATCACCAGCGTCACCGTTGCGAACTCGACGCTGCCCGGCGGGTTGGTGAGTTTTTACAGGTGTCGCGGCATGTCTTTCTCAACGTCAATCTGGCCGCGTTCGGCGGGAGTTCCCTGACGGCGGACGATCTCGAAGTGCGGCACGATGTCCCGCTCGAAGTGATTGGGCGGGAGATTCCCAATACGTATGTGCCCGCCCGCAATACGGTGTTCCTTTCGCTGGCACTGGCTTTCGCGGAAACGGTTTCCGCCGAACACATCATTCTCGGCATCAACGCCGCCGATTACAGCGGCTACCCCGATTGCAGGCCGGAATACCTTGACGCCTTCACAAACATGGCCCGGCTGGCAACAAAAGCGGGCGTCGAAGGGACGTTGCAACTCCGGTTTCATGCTCCGCTCATGACGCTCAGCAAGCGGGAGATCATCGAACTGGGACTTTCGCTCGGCGTTGATTTTTCTTTGACGCACACCTGCTACTCACCAACCGCCGACGGCAAAAGCTGCGGTCGTTGCGAATCGTGCCTGTTGCGATTAAAAGGCTTTCAGGAAGCGGACATTGCCGACCCGCTTGAGTATGCGTAAGAATAGAGTATGCAGGGGTAGTCAGACCATGACCACCGTTCGCCGTGTCACCCTGGGACGCGCATGACTTGTTTCACAAAAGCTTTCGAAGTCTGCCAAATCGTAACCGTTCACGGCAGTTCGTTTTCTCCACGAAGTGCAAATACAGATTCGCCGGCAACAGAGATATAACTCCTCCTTGCGGGGTTCCTTGATCCGGTCTCGTGCCCAAAAACCTAGCGACACCCAAAAATGGGCAAAGCCCTTGCATTCTTGTAGCAAATTCACTAAATTAAGTGGAGAAGCAGGAGGCATTTTAGCGGTCACGCCGTGGCCGCCCTGCCTGATGTCTCCAAATATTACCTATTGCACCCCCATTTCACAGAAACCCAGGATACCGAATGATGAAAAAAGCCCGTCTTGCCTTGTTTGTTTGCCCGATCGTACTCATGTTGGCAGTGTATTCAACATCGGCGTGGTCGCAACAGGCTGCCCCCAACAAACCGAACGCGGAGGTCATCCAAAACGCCGAAACGATTGAAGAGGTCATCGCCGAACTGTCGAAGATTGGCCCAAAAAACAAAGCCTTCTTCGATACGTTCACGCCCTACCGCAGTATTCTCGGCAAGTTGCACACTCTCACGGTGGAATACCAGACCGCGACGCCGGAACGAAAAGACAAAATTCAGGAAGAGTTCGACACATTGATGCCGGAAGCGGAAAAGCACCGTAAAACTCTGGTCAACGCGGCCATCGATGCCTTCGGCGAGGCACCGTATGATAATTTTATCGTTGCCGAGTTTTGCATCAGCATGATTCAATACGAAAGTGCGCGTGACAATTACGAAGTGGCGTTCAAGCTGGCGGACGCGATCATTGCCCGCCCGGAAGGATTGACCGATCAGGCCGGAGGATTGTATCTTATGGCCGCCGATGCCGCGTTCGGTTGCATGGAATTTGACAAGGCGGAACAGTGGTATGCCAAGGCTGTGTCGCTCAAAACGCAGTTGTCGCCCGAATCCATGGGGAGCCAGAGAGACATCGCGGAACAGAAAAAACTCTGGGCCGACGAACTGGCCATCCGCGAAAAAGAAACCCAGGCCGACAACCTGCCGCGCGTTTTGATCAAAACCAACAAGGGTGACATGACCATTGAACTGTTTGAGGATCACGCCCCCAACACGGTGGCCAACTTCATCAGTCTGGTCAAAAAAGGCTTTTACAAGGATGTCCCGTTTCACCGTGTGTTGCCGGGATTCATGGCGCAGGGTGGTGACCCAACCGGAACCGGTAGCGGCGGTCCGGGCTATATGATCGACTGCGAATGCTATGCCAAACCGGGACAACCTGTTCCTCGAAAGCATTTTCGCGGTTCGATCAGCATGGCCAATGCCGGACGGGACACGAACGGTTCGCAGTTTTTTTTGATGTTCGGTCCTGTGACACATCTTAACGGCCGTCACACGGTTTTCGGGCGAATCATTGACGGCATTGAGGTTTTGGCCGACATTCAGCGCATTGATCCCCAGGACGAAGTCATCATGGTCGAACCGGACAGGATTATCGAAGCGAAAGTCCTGCGCGATCGCGGCCACGTTTATGAACCGGTCAAGAACAGCGGACGCCGCTGAGACAAGACAGAGTGGTCACAGACGTGACGTCTTTTGGAACGCGAGCCTTATGGCGTTGCCGTCAATTCGTATTTCAGCACACGCTGGCTGTCGGCTTCCTTGGCCACGACACGGAGCGGTTTGCCGAGCAGCGGCCATCCGTTGGGGATGGTGTATGTGTAATCGGAGCGGCCAAACCCCTGGTTTCGCACCTGCATCTTTTGCAAGGGACGGTTCGGGATGTAAAGCGTGCAGGTGAAACTGACCGGGGTTTGCCCCTCGTTGATGAATGCCTGATAGACTTCCAGTTCGTCGTTGCGGTTCAGCCGCGTTGAAAGATCAATCGAAACATCGCCGCCGCCGATGTGGATCGGTTGGTAAATGCTGAACAACGGGGCGTTTTGCAATCCGGTTTGCACGTCGATGGACAGCATCTGTTCCCCGCTCATGGCCTGGGCGTTCAGCCGAATGGTGAGAGGTTGTGTTATCGTTTCGCCGGGCATGAGGTTCAGCGAAATCACGGCCGGTTCGACCGTCACGCCGTCGGGAGGAACAAACGTTAATCTGCCGCCGAGCGGCTCGCCTGTCGTGTTCGTAAAATACAGCGTATTCGGGATCGGGATACCGTAGCGGCTCGGAATGTCAGAGTTTTCAAGCCGGCAGTTTTGACGTATCATCGCCACGTCGTGATGCAAACCCGTCACGAAAACCGGCACTGGCCCAACGGGAGCCGCCTGACGTTGATTGTCGGTCACCGGACGCGTTTTACGGCCCCAGACATCCACGATCTCGCTGTTCCTTCCGAGAAAGAGAACTTCTTCGGTCGGCGTTTCATTCCAGACGGCCATGACCGTACCGGACGGACCACGAAACAGGTGGTTTTCGCTTCCGCGCGGCATGGTGAAACCACCGACGGGCTGTTTCCCGGAGATCATCACCGCCGTTGTCCGCCAGGGCAGGAACAGTTCGCCCGGCTCACCGCCGGAATCGAACAGGCCGTAATTCAAATCAAACGGCTGCGCCAGAAACACCCCGTCGGCCCCATGTTCTTTGGCCGCGATCATGCGCCGCACCAAATCGATCGTGCGTCCTTCGAGCGGATATCGGCGGCGGTCAATCAGCTTGAGCATGATGAAACGCGTCACACCGCTGTCGTCCGTTGCGTCGAGATAATAGGCCAAATCATCGACCGTCAGCGGCCACTCGTTGTCGAGAGCCAGAAAACCGCGAGGCTGCTGCGAATTGCTATCCACCGGGAATTGCGGGAAAGGATAAACCCAGTCCCAGGGCAGCCCGATGGTTGCGTCAAGCCCCTTCTGACGCAACTGCGAATCGGTGTTATCCAACAATGTGCCGACTTCGTCGAAACCGATGAGCGAACGGTCATCGTCACGCCCGATCTGCCAATTCGGGACAATCATTCCCAACCGGAAAACCGTCGCTTCAACGGACGGGAGCCAGTTTTCCGGCGGCAACAGAAAAACATTGCCCGATGGGTCTTCTGCGCCGGGAACCGGTTGAGGCGGCGGAGCCAGCACACCGACGGCTTGCATCCGGCGTTCAGCCAGCCATTCGCCAAAGAGCGTGTATTGTTGCCAGGCGGATTCAGAACTGTTGGCCGCCAGCCAGACCGGGAATTTGAGCCGTGAAATGCCCGCCGTTTCGAGCAACGGTTGCAAGCGGCGGCATTGCTCAATCGTCATGTCAGCCGGTAGCGACCAGCCGAAATCCCCGTTGACGATCGTCCCGGACGGCTCAATCAACGCGAACGAAGTCGTCCGCGACGTCCCTTTCGGTTCGAGCGTCAAGGGATCAATTCCCGGCAAAGGGAGCGAAAGCGTGACGGCATAATAGCCCGGCTGCGCGACTTTTGGCTGCCAATGAAAACCATATTGCCCGGCCTCGGCCGGATTGTTGTTTCCGTCAAAGCCGCCGCGTTCGACTAACGGACGTGATTCAAGAACCCGGCCATAAGCATCGCGCATTTCAAGTTTCGCGCCATGCCAGCTCGTCTGCGACGCGGTGATCCGGCCGCTGACCTCGATTTCGTCCGCATGGGTGTAAAGCTGCCACGGATTTTTCCTGTCAAACTGAATCGTCGGCTGCTCCGCAATGGCGACCTGGCCGAACTCAACCAAGCCGGCAAGGTCTTGCCGGTCGGAAGGAACGACATGCAGCCCGACGGAAACGCCGTCGGCTTCGGGATGCTCCGCCGTGATCGTATCTGTGGCAAGTGGCGTCCAGCCATCGGTATTGACGATGCGTTCGGAAATGGTTGTTTGGAGAATCCGTCCGTCCCGGTCAAGCAGTGAAAGCGAGATGAAAACACGGTTATGCTGTAACCCGCTCGCCAACACCTGTGCGTTGCCTGCGTAAGTCAAGCCGGGCAAGATTTCCACCCGGGGCGAAAACAGGGTCACGCCACCCCGCTGCACCGGAATTTGCAGACAGTCGCTGCCGAACGGTGTACGGCGTGACGCAATGCGGGGCTGCATAAATCGGGGAAAGCCTTCGCCGAAAAACTGCGTCCAACCATCCGGCCAAAGGTCTTCGTCAATGTCCGACGCCGATCCGAAATTTGTACTGTAAACTGCGTCACCAACCAGCACGCGGGGAATGGCTGGCGAGTTGATATTCGATGCCGGTATTCGTACAATCTCCCCTTGGGAACCACGAAACCCAACTTGGCCAAACGACCATGGGATTGACACAAAAACAATGGTCAAAAAACAAGTTACGCCAATTCGTGACCCAAACGTCATATTGCTGCCAGGGGATTGCTTGATATTCTTGTCGCAAATATTGTCATCGATTCCGATGCAATGGTACAAAAAAGTGGACAATTGTTCAAGACGGAAATTGGACGTCATCGACATTGCCGCGATGCAGAGGAGTGCAGAGTGCAGAGTAGTGCAGAATGCAGAATGCAGAGTGCAGAATGTTTCAAATCAGAGCCGCGAGAGTCATCGAGCGGTCGAAGCGGAACAGAGTGCAAAGTGCAAAGTGCAAAGTGCAAAGTGTTTTTCACTCTGCTCTCTGCTCTCTGCTCTCTGCGCTCCAAGCCCCCGAATAATCCCTCTGCGCGTTAAAATACGTCGTTTTTCTTGCAAAAAAACGCGGAAATCGTACCTGGAACCCCGTTTTGCGTACAAAAACGCGCGCTTAAATCCTATTGATAGTCGCTTTTTTGATGATGCAATCAAATATTATGGTTTGTGAATACCATAAAATCCTATTGCATTCAAACAATTGTTACTTCAAAAGGAAAAAAGCATGGTCATTCAAAAGAAAAGCGCATTGCACCAAAACAAAAGCGCATGACATCAAAACAAAAGCGCGCGATTTTCGCAAAAAAACAGGCACGCAAAACCGGCAAATGCGGTAAAATCGCAAAATGCAAAGTGCAAAGTGCAGAATGAAAAATGCAGAATGCAGAATGTTTCAAATCAGAGCCGCGAGAGTTATCGAGCGGTCGAAGTGGAACAGAGTCTCAACCCGTTCGACCGCTCCGTAACCGTCGCGGCTCCGATTGAACTTTGAACTTTGAACTTTGAACTTTGAACTTTGAACTCTGCTCTCTGCTCTCTGCATTCTGCCAAACTTTGACGGCGGGTTGTTTCCTGACAGATGTTTCGCTATAATATCCAATGATTTCCCTTGTGGTCTTTGATGTGTGGTGGCAAATCTTACGCCATCAGCGCGTGATTTTTTTGACATCTCAGTAGATGAACAATTGAGGAGTATTCCATGAAACGACGTGATTTTTTCAAAAGCAGTGTAGTGGCCGGTTCGGCGTTGGCGGCGTCATCGGTAATTACCACCGGAGTCCCGGCGGCGGAAACCGTCCCCGGCGACCAGCGGGCGAAAGCCAAACTGCGGTTTTGCTGCCAACCCGGACTCCCGCCGGGCAACAACGACGAAGCAAAATTCCAATGGATGAAAACGAACGGTTTCGACGCCGTTGAAATCGGTGATCCCGGAAATATGGAATCCGCGAAGAATTGGAAAAAGAAAGCGGATGACGCCGGACTGCAAATCGCCTCAATCTATTTCGGAGGTGCGGAAGGTCCTCTCATGAGCGAAGACCCTGCCGTTCGTCAGAAAGGACTCGATGAAAGCAAAGCGAAGATGGAGATTGCGGCGGCCATGGATTGTCCCGTCCTTGTTTACGTCCCTGTCCGCGGGAGTCAGCCGGAAAGTGTCCGCAATCTGCCGGAACGTGTTCTTTGGGAACGAACCGTTGCCGTTTTGAAAGACCTCGGCCCAATGGCGGCGGCATTGAAAACGAATGTCATCCTGGAACCGCTGCGTCGCGGCGAAGCGTGGTTTATGCGTCAAGTGAGCCAGGCCGCCTGTCTTGCCAAAGAGGCCGGTGTTCCCGGTCTCGGCGTACTGGGAGACACCTACCACATGTACACCGAAGAGGCAAATTCGATGGCGGCATTCATTGCAGGCGGCGACTTCGTCCAACACGTCCATCTCGGCAGCGGACAAGGCAGAGTGTTGCCCACTGCGGAAAACCATTCGGCGAAAGGACATACGCACACCGACGCATTCCGTGGTTTGAAATACATCGGTTATACCGGCGTGGTCAGTTTTGAATGCGGCATCGGCGGAAGCGGGGATCGGGCGGTCGAAATTCCAAAATGCCTCGACTATCTCCGCAAATGCTGGGAAGAAGCGTAGTCCGTTCCAATCGCAAGTGCAAAGTACAATCATGTTCCGTCTTCATAATCATTGACAAGCGGCAACAGATTTTTGTTGGACACGAAAATGTCCGCAGATCATGTACAAAGTTTCCCCAGTGAATCATCAAGTAATGTTTTTTTAGCATGTCCTACATACCGTGGCGACATGATTCAATCCAACAACTCACTTTCAAATTGAGGACATCAACCATGAACAACGAAAAAAAGATTTCCCGCAGAACAATGGTCGGTACGCTTTCGCTGGGTTTGGCATCGACCGCACTTGCCGGTCCCGTTGCCGCGCAGAACGCGCCCCAACGCGGCAATGCAGGCCGGAGACCACAACGTACCGTTCCCGTTTTTAACAACGCCGATCTTTACGGAGCAGACGGCAAATTCGATGTTGAAAAGGGCAAAGACGCGATCCTTGAGCTTTGCCGTTACCACCGTTATCCCATCTATCCCGGGATGCGTGAGAAGCTCTTTGTGTTTGATTACGGACTTGGACAGTTCACCACGCTGGGGCTTGCCTGCGTTATGGTTGTCAATAATGTTGCGGGCGAATCCAGTTACATGATGCTGGAGATTTTTCTCCTGCCGAATCAGATGCTGCCGGAACATTGGCATGAAAAATCGGAGAAACCGGGCTGTGCCCAAAAGAACGAAGGCTGGCTGATTCGTTGGGGACGCAGCTATGTCGTCGGCGAAGGCGAACCGAACCTCCCGCCAGAGGTCGTTGTGCCGAAAATTCACATGAACGGCGAGGTCACGGTGCGTCATTGTGTCGTTGCCGATCCGGGCGATTTCGTTCCGCTCACCCGTCTCGGTTCGCGACACTGGCAATTGGCCGGCAACGAAGGCGTGATCCTCACGGAAGTGGCAAACGCCCATGACGAAAAGGCGGTTCGTCACAGCGACCCGATTGCCAATGCCGCGTTTCTCAACGGGTAAAATGATTCATGGCATGGTTTCCCTGCCAGGGCGGTCACGCCGTGACCGCCGTTTCAAAACCGCCAAATCAGAGCCGCGAGAGTCATCGAGCGGTTGAAACAGAGCAAAGTGCAAAGTGCAGAGTGCAAATTGAAGATAAGGAAGCGGAACATTCTTCATTAGGCTTGTTCTGAAACATCAAGTTAGCGAAGTTGGCGAAGTTGCTATTGACTCAATTTCGTACTTTTTGTTATTTTACCACGTTTTCCTTCCTGCAACAAGGAGGCAAAGATGGAACGCTGGCATCGTGCATTGACCAAAAACGACGCGGAATTCAAGCAACTCTTCGGAGTCAAGAAGGAAGTTTTTCACGAA
>WRMR01000158.1 GCA_009776995.1 Planctomycetaceae bacterium
TTTCCGATCTTCCCCGCTGAAGTGATCATCTGTGCAAGCCATACATCACAGGCTGGGGCGGTCATGCCGTGACCGCCGCCTGTCCTCGTTTTTCTTCCCGGTTCCAGGAACCGGGATTCAACATTGTGTCTTGACATTTTTTTGCCTTTGTGTATTCTTGATTTTGGATATTGAAATTATTTTTTTCAATTAGACGTTGTAAGCTATATTTTTTTAATGTCTTATAGCATTTTTTGAACATAATTATTGTAACGCAAGAAAATGTTTTTCAAGAAGTATCATGTCATTCCAAGACAATCATTGGCCAGAATTGAAAATTGTTACGCCACAATTCGGATCACCGCTTACACGCTTGATCCTCGAACTGGAGCATTTGCGGCGGAAGGAATTGCGAGGAACAACACTCCCGGCATTGTTTGGTCAACTCAAGAGGCTTTTTCATTTGGCGGAAAGCCTGGGTTCGGCACGCATTGAGGGAAATCGTACAACCCTGGTTGAGTTTTACGATTCCCATCTGGAACCGGAAGAACCGTTCAACAAAGAAGGCATCCGTGAAATCAAGAATATTGACGAAGCTTTAACGTTTATCGAAGAGGTGATGGTTCCCCGCCCGGAAACGCCGGTCAATCGTGCTTTTCTTTGTGAGTTACACAAAAAAGTCGTCCGTCATTTGGACAGGGAAGGCGACCGCACTCCGGGAGAATACCGTAAAGCGAATGTGATCATCATGGGGTCAACCCACACGCCCACAGACGCTTGTCAGGTTGACCTCCTGATGCAGGAATTGTGCGATTTTATCAACCGGAACGACGAACCGCAATACCACCTTTTGAAAACCGCCATTGCGCATCACCGTTTTGCGTGGATTCACCCGTTTTCCAACGGAAACGGTCGTGTGGCACGATTATTGACATACACCATGCTGGTGAAGCTGGGATTCCGGGTTGGCGAGGGACGCATCCTCAACCCCACTGCGGCCTTTTGCAATCGTCGCCAATTCTACTATGAAAACCTTGAACGTGCCGACAGCGGCAACGAGGCAGACATCCTGCATTGGTGCGAATTTGCACTCGGTGGCATCAAGGATGACATCGAAAAAATCGACAATCTGCTGGATTACGAGTATTTGAAAAAGGAAATTTTGTTTCCGGCACTCGCTTATGTTCAGGAGCGTCGCTGGGTTGACCATGCGGGAGCGTCCGTATTGAGAAAAGTGATTGAACGACAAATCATCCAGAATAAAGACATTCAAACGTCGCCGCGCAGTAGCGACAGGGTGGTTGCGTCACGCCTGATCAACCAGTTGATCGCCAAAGGGATGCTTTGCCGAACAGGAGAAGGAAAACGTTCTTACCACCTTTCGATTGAAAACCGTTTTTTCATTCGCGGTGTGTTGCGGCAACTTGACCGTCTCGGTTTCCTGCCGGAAATGCCGTGAGAAAAGTGAAGATCGCAAAGTGCTTTTACCCCGCGTTTTTTGCGCGAGATATCAAGCTTTTTGCCGGAAAGTTCCCAGCCAAATTTTGTCAAGACGCCATGTTGAAACAACGACCGAAAACTTCCGCCGCTTCCTTGTGGTGATCACGGTGTGACCGTCCTGTCTGTGTAATATAACCATCTTAGGAGCCGCGCAATCATCACGTGAACATTTCCCATCTGAGCCGCGAGAGTGATCGAGCGGAATAACCGCTCCGTGACCGTCGCGGCTCTGAGGGATCGAACAACTGATTTCTGCGCGGGTTCTTACTTCGTTTTCTCCGGTACAAGCACGGCGACATCTTCCGGGCCGAGTGTCAATCGGAGCGACCTGCTGTCAGACGTTTTGGATTCGCCGCTCACGGCCTCGACGAAGCGCAACGGAAGAGCGTCGGTTGGAAAACGAAAACGCACCGTCACGTCCACCACTTCATTGAAGTCATTGAACACGGTGAAAATTGATTCGCCGGGTTCCTTGCCAAAACGTTCGATATAGACCTTTTCGTTGTCCGTCTGCGCGAATGTCAGCGGCTGCCAACCGGCTTCGGCGACCTGTTTGCACAGCGGCAGGTACTTTTTGAAGAGATCGCGGTCGCGGTCGTACAATTCCGGTCGCGTAAAGTATTGCCCCGTCGCAGCGTCCTCGCTGAAATAGCCGGGGAACATGCCGTAAGCCAGCGAACGTTTCATGAAACGCTCCGACTTGTCGTAGCCAAAGTCGGTAAATTTGGTGTTCATCAGGAAGCAGTACGGTTTCGGCCCGCACAAAGCCCGGCAATAAAGCATCTGCGTGTCCGACATGGGTGACCAGCGGTTGTTGTAGTTCCAGTTGGTTTCCGTTCCCAACACGTCGAACAGCGGAGTCAGCCAGCACAGGGCATGTGGCGTCGCATTGGCCATCATCAACTTGTTGCGGGCATGAATGTCCTGTGAGATTTTCCGGCAGTACTCGAACGTGACCAGTCCGCGATACATCGCCGGTTGCCGTGAGTTCAGTGAAAACGTCAGCGGTGTTTGAGCGATGGCAAAATGCGCGCGGTTGAAATCCAATTCCGCCGTGACGTAACCTTCAGATGAATCAACGTACTCGCCGTCAAGACCGACAAAGCCTTCGCTGGAATAAAGCCGTTCGGCCAACCGGTCGTTCCATTTGAGGGCAAAACTTCCGTTCTCAATGCCGGGGATATCGTTGATGCTCCACACTGCCCCCTTACACCACGGCGTGTCAAGCAACTGGCACACGAACCGGCCGTTCGCATCGTGCATCCCGCTCGTAAACAGGGCTTTGGCCTGGGCGTTGCCATCGTCGGCAAGTTTGCGTGCAATTGCCACGGCATTTTCGTAATCGTGTGTCACGTTGTCAGGCATACTCATCCACCACGTCATCGGCTCGGTGTAGCGAAATGTGATCATGTCATGTGCATCGTCCCACGCAACTTCGTCGTTCCCCTCCTTGAACTTGAAACCGAAATCCTCGTGGTTCGGCACGTTGCTGATTTTTGCAAACGGCATCCAGTTCCCCTGTTCCGGCGTGCGGCACTCGAAATCCTGTGGGAACAACTCGTAATATTTTGCCAACGCTCCGCGAAAAGCCTGGTAGCCGCGAAAATCGAATGTCACAAATCGCAACGTTGCGGTCGGCGATTCTTTCGTCAGTGCCACGTCAACGGCCACGAACAGTTCACCGCTGCACGCATTGTAACCCGTCCGGAAAAATGCGGGCATCCCCATGTCAATGCCAACTGCCCGACCAAGCGAGGCGGGCAAGCTCGGTGTTGCCGTCGTTGCAACCGCAGCAAAAGGGTAAGCCGACAGGCGACCATTCGCACCGGCAGAGGTCAGGTTGGTCAGCATATATTCCCGATCCGGCTCGATCTTCAGTGAACTGCGCGGGTGTTCGCACCAAACAAGATTCTCCGGCGGCACCGGTACGGCATAAACAAGCGTCAGGCAATGATCCCGGGTGTCACCGCTCTTGAGCGTCACGGTTGTCAAGCCCTGCCCATCCGTTTCGATTTCCGAAGCGATCCCGAACGGCGTACCTTTCATTTCGAGAAAATCAGAGTCGGCGGCCACGTCGCGAATTTGCCACGTCGCATGTTTTTGCGGAATCATCGGTACACTGTCGAACACTCCGGCATCGTCCGGAACAGTCAGCGTCGAGAGATGAAAATCGCGGAACCACGCCTTGCCGCTCTTTTCGCGGAACAGTCCGTAAATCGTCAGCGAACGCACCGGCTTTTCCGGGAAAATGACCAGATTTTTCTTCTGCCCGGCGTGTGTTCCCGTGTCAAAGGGAGCCGTTTGTCCCCATTGCGGCGTACCGTCTTGATAGAGCAGGTCAATGTAAAGGCTGTAATTCTGATCCGGCGAACCGGACACGTTTTCGCACTTGCTCCATAACTCTGCGAAAATCGGTTCGGGTTTTGTCTGGTTCAGCCCGACCCAATAGGATACGCCTCGCCGACCGGAAGCATCGTTGCCGTTGTCGCATACAAAGCTGTCTTCATCGGCTTCAAAACCACTTTCAAAAGGACGGGCTTGCAAGGCGTCCAGCAAATTTTTTTCGGAACGTTCGTAACGCAAAACCTGCTTGACCACGTCCTGCGACATAACCGCCGCATTGCCGAAAAGTAAAACACCGATGGTAACACACAAGAGAGAGAAAATTCGCATGGTTTGTTCCTTTGTGATAGTAGTCCTTATCCAGCAAAGTCAGATAGTTCGTCCAGTTAAAAAAATTTGAAATCCTCCTTGATTTTCAGCATCGATAATGATGTTGATTTTAGTTCAGCAAAGGAGGGATTTCAGATGAAAAAAAGTATAAGCGAAATTCTCGGCAAACGCAAGGCAGAGATTGAGTCTTGGACGGGTCGGACGCAGACGGTGTTCGGTGTGCCGCAGTTGTCGATGTTGCCGATGGTTTACGAGGTTGCAGAGAGGACAATTTTTTCCTTTTCCCTCTTGACACAAGTGTTACCCGGTCATAAAATTCTATTTATGAGTCATAAACATTGCGCAATATGGAGGAAAATTGCATGTCGCCACGTCAAAAGAAGTCGCTGAAACTCGCGCCGGGGGAATTTGAGTTACTGGAACTGTTCTGGAACCACGGCGCGATGACCATTGCCCAAACGCACGAAAAGCTGCTGGCCAGGGGGCGCACGCTCGCCTATCCGACGGTGCAGACGCGGCTTAACCGTCTGGTCGAAAAGAAAATCATCCGCAAAACCGGGTATTATCCGGCGGTTTATGACGCCGCCGTCGCTCAGGCGGACGTTTCCGGCGCGTATTACGATCAACTCGAATCCTTCTGCGGCGGGAACAACGCCCCGCTCATGTTGCACCTGGCCGATAAGCGGGATTTTCAACCGTCGGAAATCGACGCCCTCAAAATAATCATTGAACGGTATGAAAAGGAGCAAGAATCATGACATCCACTGACCTCATTTCCCTGCTCGCCCTCAAGACGCTGATTCTCAGTACCGGCGTTTTGACGGCCTTGCTGTTGTTCCGGTTATTGCCGATTCGCAGTCCCGGTTTATGCCGCCTGATTTGGGGCGGAGTCCTCTTGCTCGGTCTCCTCGGCGCGGGTTTCCCGGTTTCGATTCCGGTGCGGGAAAACATCGTGCAAGTTCAGAGTTCAGAACTCAGAGCGCAGAGTATTGAGAAAACTACAGAGAGTTATGAGTTTCGGGAATCGGAAACTTTGCCCTTGATTAAGATGCCGGACATCCCGCCGCAATTGCCAGAAGTCGTGACCGTCAATGTTGTGGCAACACCTATTGCCGCTGAAACACCGCCGACGTTGTTGGAACAGACGCAATGGCTGATCCAATGGCTCAAGCCGTTCATTTTTCCGGCCTTGCTTCTCATCTGGCTGACAGGCATTGTCGTGTTGATCGCGCGGCGGATGATGTGCTATTGCATGTTGCTCCGGCACCTGAAAACCGCAACACCTGTGCAGGGGGACGACGCGGTCTTGTGGCAAACCCTGCTCCGCGAATATCACATTTTCCCGTCAAAACTGTCGCTGTTGACAACGGCGGGACTCGGTCCGGCACTGACGCGAACGCCATACAGCAGCCGGGAACGAAGTTCGCAGAAGGCGAACGGAGTGACCGGAGAGGGCGATTGCCATCCCAAACCGGTCACTCCGTTCGGTCACTTCGTGACCTCTCTTCGTTCCCGGCTGCTGTTCTCGCGTGGCGTGGCCATTATCGTTCCGGCCGACCTTTGGCAGGATGCCGGAGATCGGGTCAAAACAGGCATTTTGCGGCACGAGTTGGCGCATTACTGCCGGCACGACCTGACCGTATGCAGCATTGTGCGCTGGCTGACCGTTCTGCACTGGTTTAACCCGCTGGCGTGGCTGGCCGCGTCGAAGTTCGGGGAAGCGACCGAATGGGCCTGCGATGTTGCTGCGTTCGGACACGACCCCAAGGGCGAGAAGCATTTCGCCGAATCGATACTCGCGTTGCACGACGTGACGCCGAACATGACATTCAATCACTACGCCTTTGGTGGCGGAAAACTGACACGCCGCGCGGAATTGTTAAAAA
The DNA here is from genome assembly GCA_009776995.1 of Planctomycetaceae bacterium. GTDB lineage: Bacteria > Planctomycetota > Planctomycetia > Pirellulales > Thermoguttaceae > WRMR01. Next base: position 6,039 of record WRMR01000158.1, read on the forward strand.
CGATCATCACTCAACCGAAGGAGTCCGCCATGAAAAAATTTGTGATCTCCCTGCTTGCCCTGATCCTGTTCGTTGCCGGAACGCTGCATGTCCGCTTCGTTGTTCAGGCGAATGACAATGAAGTGTCAATCGCACAACAAGACGCCGGCAGTCACGGCGTGACCGCCCTGCCTGATGAAACACCGGTGATGACGGAAAGTGACACCGAATTTGCACAGCGAATACAAACGAAAGGGCTCAACGCAGCACGTAAAGCCTTTGAAAATGCCTTGAATGAATTCAACGGCAATATCTTAAATGGAACCTATGAGCAACAGATTCTGCTGGTCGCCCATGCCTGTTTTTATGCGGGATGTCTCTGTGAAGCCGAACGAAAGGATGAAGCCCGTGAAATTGCGATGCAAATCAAGGATTGGAACGAACTTTTGAATCAAGCCGCTGAACAGATGGAAGACAATGACGAAAGGGAGAATTTGTTACACCAGATTTCAAATACCTATTCGCTTTTTGCTTTGTTGGGGATGTATGACGATGCGGTCAGAATGGCCAATGTGTCAATTATGGAAGGCCAATATAATGCCGCTGAATACCTCACCAATCTGGCAAGAACAATTGCCCGAAAGGAAGGATTTCAACGTGCCATCCCGATTCTTGACGAAGCGATTGTTGCCACCAACAAACTTTCGCGTGAATTCTGGCGTGAAGGAGGTATCCTTGATGTCGCCGAAGTTTATGCCGAAGTCGGTCGCGAAAACACATCTCGGGATTTGATTGCCACGCTTTCCGACGAAGGTCAGGTACGCGGCCTGTTGAGACTCTTTGAGATTGCAAAATCGAAAGAATGTCCGGACAATGAATTGCTCACACTGTTGAAAGAAGCCGAAATCGCAGCGGAACAGGCCGACAAGTCGTTTGAACCCAATGAATGGAATGGTACAGGCGAATATCGATTCCAAGTTGCCCTGGCGATGGCAAGTATCGGAAAAATCACAGAAGCAACGACGCTCTTCGAAAACACTCATGCGGCAAAAAACACTTACTGCCAGGATGATTTCCAAAGCAGGATCGGCACCTATTACTGGTACAATCAACGTGATTTTGCTACGGCGGAGGCCTGTGTTGATCACATGAACTCGCCGACATCGAAAGCGAATTTGCTGATGAGTATTCTCAGGGAAGCCAAACAGACGGAAAATCACGAGATGCTCAAGCGGTTGATGGCCAAAGCGGAACCGTTTGTGGAAGAGATGACCCCGCAAGCACACAGGTTGAGTAGTCTGATGCAATTGGCTGCATACAAAATGATGGTCGGCGAACAGGAGGAAGGCCGTCAAATGTTGGACAAACTCATTGACGAAGAACAAACGGAGGATGAACCGGGGTTGACACGCAACTGGAGGATTTCTCGGGCGATCGACAAACTCGCCATTGCCGCTCAATACGGGGAAGCGGAAAACCGAATCGCGATGCTGAGTGACGATCCCCGTTATGGTCAAGAGATTTGGGTTTCCGACGCTTACAGGAGTATCAATTCAATTCACCGTCACGAGGAAAACCCGGAAGAGTGGAAAAAGTTGCTTCGCAACCAACGGCTTTCCGAAGAAAATGATCTGCAGGAATGACGGAAGATTTCGTGTTCTCTCCAGACATTCCGTGTCGAGGATGTTCCGCCGGGCAAATGGACGCTCCGTGTTGATCTGTACGATGACGGATACAAAAAGCTCGGAACCTCCGAACCACTGGAGTTCACCCTGCCGGAAATCTCCGGCGGACGGAGCGATGAACCCTTCGACGCAGGCACGATTGCGATTCCGTAAGAACAGCCGGAATGAGGCCGCTCCATTTTGCTTTTTGGTGCCGGCGTCATGATGGGATTCGCGAACCTTTCCCAAAGCCAGCGGGAGATTTCCGACGGAAACCTTGGAAAGTGTCTTTGACAGGAATTTTTCGCAAAAAACAGCAGCCGGGAACGTCAGTGACCGGTTCCATTGCGTCATTCCCGGAAAAACCCGTCGCTTACGCTCCGGACTGTTGTTGAGAAACCACAATGTTAGGTTTTTCGGACACTACGCCATGGTTGGCAACGGCGCATTGAGCATGGCGGCGATGGCACGCAGGGTTTCGCGCTCGCGGACGGTCACGTAGTCGTCGGCCATGACGCAGGCGGCCAGTGCGCGCATGATCCGCCGTTTGACCGCCGGGGACGCCTCGCAGAGTTTCTTCAACGCTACATCGACTTCGCGCAAGGTGCAATCTTTCGACGGCAGAATCGGTTTGCGATGACCGAAAACGTGCATCCCCTCGTTGTACGATGGCATCAGTTGGCCGTCGCCGCGATTGCCTGCGTAAGCGACCGCCGAGAGGACGACGGCAAACGGGTCGAGGACCGCCTGCGTCGAGTGATACATCACACGGGCTTCGGGAATGCGGCGGAAATGCCGGTCGAGATCGGTCAGCAGCCGCGCGTTGAAGGTGTACTCAAACAGATCGACTTTCCCGTCGGCGCGGATCAGGGCGTTGACCGTCTCGCGAAAAGCGGTGTATTGTTCCGGCGAAAGGTCGCGCAGCGTCGGGAAGGTGATTTCGGCCAGCGTCGGACGCAGCCGCCCGGCGAGCGGATCGGTTTTCGCTGCGATTTCCCGTGTACGTTCGCGCGTCGGAATGCCGGTGATGCGTTCGATGATGGCGAGCTGTTTGCGGCGGATTTCCTCCCCGGCGTCGAGCAGCAGTGCGAACACAAGCGGCATGACCGTTTCCGTGTCGGCGGCGAGTTGCCGGATGTCGCTGGGAATCGCAAGCAACAGGTCGGCGACCGTGGCCAGGTCAAGCGGGATGTCGCGCGTCGTGCCGTCGGACGACCAATCGCGGGCTTTGCGTTCCAGCGGGTCTTGCGTCAGTTCCGGTTTGGGTTCGCGTTTCGGTTCTTTGGGCCAGAGTTCGCGCCGCGACTCAATCGCCCGAATACGGCGTTTCACTGACGGATGCGTATCAAACCACTGCGAAATCGACCGCCCCCGAAACACGCTTGCGAAGGTCATGTGCGCCACCGAACCCGAACGCGAGTGCAAAATGTGCGAGCCATGCTGGTTGTCCTCGATTTTTCGCAAAGCTGAAATCAACGCGGCGGGATGCCGTGTCCATTGCACCGCATACGTATCTGCGAGAAAAACTCTGCGACGTGCAATGGCCAGTTTCAAGAAAATGAGGTACACAAGGTGGAAGAAATAAATGGCAGCAAGTCCGAATACCAAAGTAACGGCAACGTAAACGTAATCGGGTGGGATGTTCAGCATCTCAATCAGGTCTGAGATAACAAACTTTAACCCGCGTGGGAGCAAACCAAATAACAGCCAAAGCCCGACCAATGTACTGATCGCTCCCCAACTGAAAAAGATAAGAATATGTGACCCGACGAGCAGACCCATGAGCCACATATTGAGCCGTATGTCGCCGTTGAGGATGTGGCTGAATTCATGGGCAACGACGGCCTGTTGCTCGTCGCGTGAAAGCTGGTCGATGAATCCCTGCGTGACGCAGAGGACGGCCTCGTCCGGGTTCCAGCCGGCACTGAAACTGTTGACGCCCTTTTCTTGACGCAGGATGTAAACACGAGGCACACGCGTTCCCGACGCGATGGCGAT
>WRMR01000159.1 GCA_009776995.1 Planctomycetaceae bacterium
GAAGTCGTCGGTAAATTTGCCGTCCTGGTAGCAATAGCCACAGTACATCGCCGATTTCGTCCCGTCGGCTTCCGTACCGCCTTTTTGCGGATCGTGCTTGAGCGGCATGGCACAGCTTTGGCAGACTTTATAAGTCGGTTGTTTTGGCGTATTCATCATCGTTTTCTCCGGTTGGGTACTCCAAGGCCACATTGATCAATATCTTATCAAAACAGGCACTGGGAATCAATGGTTTTTTGCGCACAGAGAACACCGATGAAACGAGATTCTCACAGATTGATCCATTTCTTCAATGTCATCAGCTCGCTTTGAGACCCGGGGCAATTCTATCTAGGCAAGCCCTTGTTTTTTCGAAAACATCCCGGTAACAGCTTTACGCTCCGGGCTGCTCTTCGTAAACAGCCACGAAATGCACAACGACCGTGTTGTCGGCTTCGGCGTCGTGTGTGCGGCGTTTGATGTCGAATCGCATTCCGTGCGGCATGACGACCGGCTCTTCGACAACCACATCGATTTCACTTTCCGGTTCGAGCATCACCTGTGGCACACGGTCGAACGCCGGGGTGAACGGAACGTGTTGCGTCACATGCAACTGATTGTCCCGGAAGGTCGTTTTCAGCCAGCCGTCAATGCGCTGGCGGTTGCCGTCCGGGGTTGCCGACCGTTTCATCGAAAACAGGACATCCCCATGTTCTTCGTCCAAATCCTCTTCGCTGGCTCCGGCCATGATCGCGCGGAACGGCAACGGTGCCACCTGGTTATAAAAGGCATGGGAATCATCACCGACAACCGGCTTGACCGTCTTGGGAAGCTGCAAGGGTTCGTTCAGACTGCCCCGGCAAGCGGCAACCGCAGATCGCGAAATCCGAAAAAACACGATTTCACCCGCGATGAACAGGATCACCAATGTCGTCAGGAACAGCCAGCCGGCGTCGGTCAACAGCAACATGAGGAAAAACGTTGCACCTGCTGGCAAAAACGTCCAGGTATGCCGGTTGGCAAGAATACCGTGCAACCCGCATGGGGTCAATTTCGAGATATTCCCTTGCCGTCTGCGCGCAAGGCAACGGCGGCAGTGGCAACGCCAGCGGCCTGTCGGGTAACGCAACGATGTGATGAGATGGTCCCATTCCAGAATATGGTGCGAAAAAACTGCCGACATGAACAAAATGTTCGAGCAAATCACGACGTAAAGCAACGAAAGGCCGCCATGACCTTCCGTGTCCCCCCAAAAAACGACGCGGACAAAAAAAATGCAGAACGTTGCCCATAACGCGGTCAATGCCGTGTAGCGAAAAAACAGAATCAACTGGTGCAATTGGTTATACTTAACGTGCGTCACCTCAGACATCACCTCCCTGGAAGAACTCGCGCCTGCCATGCGTTCAACGGAATTCATAACGGAAAAAAAACGACAAATGAACCCTATTAGTATATACAAAATAAAAAAAATGGGGACAAAAGAAAAACTTTTGCCCCCGAATTTTTTCTTTTATGTGACAATTTTTAGCAATATTGTCAATTATTTTGGGTGATTTTAGCATCCCGCCGCTTTTTTCAGATCGTCGGCGCGGTCGGTTTTTTCCCAAGTGAAATCGGGATCATTTCGCCCGAAGTGACCACCGTGAGCGGTTTTCTGGTAAATCGGACGACGCAGGTCGAGGTACTTGATGATCCCACCAGGGCTTAGCGGGAATATTTCCTGCACGATTTTCCCCAATTTGACCTCATCGATTTTTGATGTGCCATCTGTGTCGATCAGCACACTGACCGGTTCGGAAACACCAATGGCGTAGGCCAACTGCACTTCGCAACGGTCGGCAATACCGGAAGCGACGATATTCTTTGCAACGTAACGAGCCATGTATGCGGCACTTCGGTCAACTTTCGTCGGGTCTTTGCCGCTGAACGCCCCACCGCCGTGGCGCGCCCAGCCGCCATAAGAGTCAACGATGATTTTGCGCCCGGTCAGGCCGCAGTCACCGTGGGGGCCGCCGACGACAAATTTGCCGGTCGGGTTGACATGGTATTTGATGTCGCCTTGGACCAGCTCTTTCGGCAAAAGCGGCACAATAATATTGGGAATGATGTAATCGGCGATGCCTTTCTGGTCAATCGACGGATCGTGTTGCGTTGAAACGACAACCGTATCGATGCGGACAGGTGTGGCACCGTCAAATTCAACCGTAACCTGACTTTTGCTGTCCGGTCGGAGCCACGGAACTTCGCCCTTGAATCGGGCTTCGGCCAATTTATTGGTAATTTGGTGAGACAAGGCAATGGGGAGAGGCATCAATTCGGGCGTGTGACGACATGCGTAACCGAACATCAACCCCTGGTCACCGGCTCCGATGTCCTTATGGGAGTCGGCATTATCGTCAACACCTTGAGCAATATCCGGGCTTTGACGGTCGAGCGAAACCATCACGGCACAGGTTTCAGCGTTGATTCCCCAGTGATCATCAACGTAACCTGCACAGCGGATTGCATTTCGGACAACATCCTGGTAATCGATCCGGGCATGGGTCGTAATTTCGCCCGCGATAATGGCAATGCCGGTGGTAACCATGGTTTCGCAGGCCACGCGACTCATCGGGTCTTGGGCGATGAGTGCGTCAAGAACGGCATCGGAAATCTGGTCGGCCAGCTTGTCCGGGTGGCCCATACTCACCGCTTCACTTGTAAAAAGTCGCTTCGACACGTCGTTCTCCTTTTCGTATTCGTACTGATAAATTGAGGGGGATCACTAGCGTCCAATCATTCCTCGTTTGTGCGTAATCACTTGCAAACACATACGATATAAATTTTATAATTTCCGTCAAAAACACCGTGAAAAAGGTACAATTTCACTTGAGATGCCACAACGAAAGTGTTGGCGTTTGATATTTGAAGAGACCAGACTATTAAAATTGAATCAACGAAACGACAACATCACTCACTACCATCCCCAATTGAAATGATGCAGATGACAGCTTCATTTCAAAATGCAAACGAATTTTCGTACATCGTTTTTCAATTTCAAGTCGTTACAGGTCCATTCCAGTTGTAACTTAATGTGAATTGAACACATAAAACGTTTTTGATTTTTGTCCTTCGGACGCTCGTGTAGCAAAAACTAATACTTCGCAGAGAGAAGGTTAGAGAACAGGTCTATAAAATGCCAACACGCTCTATCGCTTGGAGAACTGCGTACCGCGTCGGGCACCGCGGAGGCCGTATTTTTTGCGTTCGACTTCGCGGGCGTCACGTGTAAGCAGGCTTTCGTCGCGGAGTTTCTGCTCCGATTCCGGATCATAAATCTTCAACGCCCGGGCGATGCCCAATTTGCAGGCGTCTGCCTGGCCTGTCGTGCCGCCACCCATGACGGTAATCAGAACGTCAACGGACTCCAGCTTTTCCGTCGCTTTCAGCGGAGCAAGCACGGCATTTCGTTGCTGTTGTGTTTTGAAAAAATCGCCCAATTCGCGGCGATTGATACTGATACGCCCTTGCCCCGCCCGAATGCGGACACGGGCAACTGCCGATTTGCGGCGGCCTGTTCCAAGAGCGTCGTTTTTCCCGTTTCCTTCAATGAAATATGTTCCAAGTTTCGGCATTTTGATCTTTCCTCGTTATTTTTTCGCAAGTTCAATGGCTTCCGGTTTTTGCGGCTGATGGGGATGTTGTTGACCACTCTTGTAACATTTCAACTTCATGAGCATTTTACGGCCGAGTTTATTCTTTGGCAACATTCGCCGAACCGCTTCACTGAACAGGAGTTCCGGCCGTTTTTCCAGACGTTCGCTAGCCATTTCGACACGCAGACCCGGGTAGCCGGTGTATCGGGTGTAACGCTTGTAATCCAGTTTTTTTCCCGAAAAAACGATCTTGTCAACGTTTGTGACCACAACATAGTCGCCTGTATCGACATGGGGCGTATAGGTCGGTCGGTGTTTTCCCATAAGAATCATGGCGATGTCGCTCGCCAGACGACCGACCACTTTATCGGAAGCATCGACAAGCCACCATTTTTGTTCGATTTCATTCGGCTTGGCCATATATGTTTTGTTCATGTCGGCAAAATCCTGTCATTCACTGATCAATGTGCTTTGAATATAAGTCTTTTGTTTATTTCATTTTAAGGCAAGGTAAGAACATACCACCACCGTCTGCCTGACAGCATCGTTTTCGAGAGTCAACCCGCAAAAAGCGTAGTTTACCCCGGTGGCACCGAATGACAAGGGGGGATGAGAAAAGCCGGGCAGTTCGTGGTGAAAAACAAAACCCGTGAACACCTGCTCTGCGGCAATACCCGACCTGGAGCCGCCAGCGCAGCAACGGGATGTGGCCATTTCGGACATCAACGCAACCATCACCGGCCGTGATCTGTCGGCACTGAATCAGAGAAGGTAAGGGGGCTGTAAGAAACCAGTTCATTTCGTCATCGTTTCTTTCCAACGATCTTTCGGAAAACCAAGTCCAAGCGTGACAGCCAGTTCGACTTCGGCGGATGATGTGACGATGCCGTCGTCAAGAATGCGTTGCCCCTCACGGAACATTTCGCCGATGGAACGGCCGATCATCCTGTCAGTTGTGACCGACGGCAATGGCGCAATTTGTCCACCGCGATATTTCTCAGAAATCATGGTTTCCAGTTCGGCATGGGGTTGGCCGGGCGATTTCCACATTGTTGACGATTCATAGCGGTAAAACCCGCAGCCGGTTTTGCGTCCGAGATGTCCGTCGCGTACCAGTTCCAGTAAAATCGGGGACGGCTCGACCCGATCGGGGAACGCCTTGAACAGAACCCAGCCGCCGTGCATTGTTACGTCCAGACCGATTTCGTCCATAATGCGAAACGGCCCCATCGCCATGCCGTACTGTTCCGCCACCGCGTCGATTTGCCGGATCGTCGCGCCTTCGGTGAGCAGATGCAACGCCCCGCTCAGGTAAGCGTTGAGCAGACGGTTGACGACAAACCCCGGCCCATCGTTGACCACCAGCGGTGTCTTGTCGATTGCAAGGGCGAGTCGCTTGGCCCGCTCAAGCGTCTCCTCCGAAGTCGCTTGTCCGCGAATGATTTCGACAAGCGAACGTTCCCGCACAGGATGAAAAAAGTGAAAGCCGCAGAATCGCGCCGCCATGTTGTTTGCATTTGGCAACGTCGCGGCAAGATTATTGATCGAGATGGTGGACGTGTTACTGACCAGTACGGTCGAACCGCCAAGCAACGGCACAACTTCGGCGTAAAGCCGGCTCTTGACCCGCAATTTTTCCGTGATTGTTTCTATGACAAATGTGATGTGTTCCGTGCCGTGAATTCTGAGTGCATTTTCTAGCGAGCCGGTACAAGTGAAATTTGCCAGCAATTCGGCAACGTTTGCGGTATTTTGCAGGGCGAGTTCCGCTTCAACTCGGTTCCATGCTGTATCGACCGCCTGCTCCGACATGTCATACAGCGTAACGAAAAACCGCTTCTTGAGAAATGCCGCCGCAATGGCAACCCCCATCTGCCCTGCACCGAATATAGCAATGTGTTCGTTGGGCATTGGATGTTCTGTTTCCGTTCACATGGTCCACGATTAATTTTCACTACGAAGCATACAATGGCGCAAAGGAGTACGAAGAAATTCCAAAGTTGATTATCAAATAGAGCGGTCGCATCGCCCTTCAAGTCGGCTAACGCCGATGCTGCCGTTCGGAGATCGACAACCCCCCTTAACCAATATTAATTCTATGGATTCAACTGTTCCATAACATCATCGGGGATATTGTAGTTTGACGAGACGTTTTGCACGTCTTCGTGGTCGTCGAGCAGTTCCATGAGTTTCAGCACCCTGGCCGCCGTGTCCGGGTCGCGGATTTCGACCTGATCTTTGGGAACCAGTCCCAATTGCGAGGCATCCGGATTAATTCCCGTTGCGGCCAAAGCATCGGAGACCGCATGATAATTATCCGGGTGGCAGGTGATTTCGTAACCGTCGTCCGATTTGACCATGTCTTCCCCCCCGGCTTCGAGTACCAATTCCATTAATTTTTCCTCGTCGGCGGCCTCCAACGGAACAATAAACATGCCCTTGCGGTCGAAATTCCAGGCAACGCAACCGGTTGCGCCGAGCTTGCCACCGCAGACCTCGAAGATTTTGCGGATTTCCGGTGCCGTCCGGTTGCGATTATCGGTCAGGCATTCGCATAATACGGCCACGCCGTCGGCACCGTAACCCTCGTAAACCAGCTCTTCAAGGTCGTTGCCTTTCAGTTCACCGGTTCCGGTTTTGATGGCACGCGTGATATTCTCCTTGGGCAAACTGACCGCTTTCGCCTCGTCGATGGCCGCGCGAAGCCGGAAATTGGAATCCGGGTCGCCACCACCTTTCGCCGCGACGATGATCGCCTTGGCCAGTTTGCTCCAAAGCTTTCCGCGTTTGGCGTCCACCAACGCTTTTTTGTGTTTGATTCCGGCCCAATGGGAATGACCTGCCATAGTGTTGCTCCTCACATTTTACAAGAAAAATGCACAAAATATCCGCCTTGCATACTAATCATGAATGTGTTTCTCACAAAGACAGCGGTGAATGCCAGAAATCAAAAACTCCACTGAAATATTATACCATAAGATAACATGTTTTTCAACGGAGCAGTGTTCATGGCAAATGCCGGGCGCAGTGACGGAATTCTTTTCGCGGGTTGACAAAAGCCGTATTGGTGAAATGGCGTACTACCTTGCGGAAAGCTTTCCGGCCAGTGTTTTACTGTACAATTCGGCGTGGGCGGCGATCATTTTTTCAAGAGTAAAATGCTCCGCGATGCGTTCAGCGGCAGCGCGGCCGAGTTCGGCACACTTGGCCGGGTCTTCGAACAGTTGCGTCGTCCGTTTGACCAGGTCGCGGGAACGCCGGCGAAAGTCGTCCCCGTGTTCCTGCGTCAGGAAGCCGGTCACATCATGCACAACCAGGTCGCGGTTGCCCGGAATGTCCGACGCGATGACCGGTACGCCGAAACTCATCGCTTCGAGGATCGAATTCGACTGCCCTTCGTAGGCACTGGTACACCAGAGGACGTCAAAATGCGGCATAAAACTCGACACATCGCTGCGATGTCCAAGAAAATGGACTCGGTCATTGATGCAGATGCTGTTGCGGTAACGCACCAGCTCGTCGGCCTGCGGGCCATCGCCGAAGATGAGGAAGTGGAAATCTTCGCCGGCAAATTTCAGCATGTCGGCGGCCCAGATCGCTTCCTGAATCCGTTTCTGCGGCCACAATCGCGCAACCATTGCAATGATATGCCTGGCAGGTTGGAGTCCAAGTTCTTCGAAAACCTGTAACTTCAGGCTTCCGGGTGGAGACTCTTTCTTGAAGTCTGAAGCCTGAAGCCTGAAGCCTGAAACCGCATTGGGAATAACGACAAAACGCCCCGCCGGAATGCCGTTTTTGGCATAAAAATCAGCCACGCCGCCGCTGTTGGTGATGATGGCGTCGGATTTTTTCGCCAAAGTGCGGTCGATGAGGAAATGGCCGTGCCCCTTCCAGGGATCGACACAACGTTCCCCGGCGAAAACAACCGGCACCTTGCACGCAAACGCCGTAGCACGGCCATAGGCATTGCCTGCAAAAAGCCAGGTATGGACAACATCCGGTTTGATTTTGCGAATCAGTTTCTTTAAACGAAAATATGCAAACAGGTCAATCTTTGACGTTTTTTCAATCAACGTATAGGGAATATTGGCGGCTTCCAACTCGTGTGCAAGCGGCCCTGTCCGGGTCAACACGGCGACATGAACCTCAAATTCGTCGCGAGGCAACCCGGCGGCCAGCAGGGTCATCTGTTTTTCCGCACCGCTTTGATCCAGCGTCGGAATGATTTGAAGGACTTTGATCATGGGTGAGCGGGGGGTGAGGGACTAATGAATTCTCTATTGTACGCCATACCTCTCTGTTTCACAACGCTTTGCATTGCCGTTTTCGATTTACCGTCTGTTTCTGTTGTGTGGACTGTGCGGAATGGTTGCATTGTATCTGATGTGTGGCTTTCTCACAAAGCGCGTGTTGTTTCTGATTTGACGCGGACGGTTTTCGCCAATGTGGATTCCAGGCAACATTTGCTTGAGCGGGGTTTTTCCTGAGTCCGATGTACCCTTACAAGACGTATGACTGGATTTACGGGTTTTGATTGTGCGACCAATACTTCAGGGAGGTGGCACATTCGGAACCGTAACGAAAAGGGGGGTTTTGACAGGGGTGGAATCACCATCCTGATATTTGTGTTCAAAACAAGATCGAATCTTTTTTTCACCAACGGAATGGGGGTAAAACATGAAAATGAGGTTATTGACAGGGATTGTCTTTGCGACTTTGTCGGTTGTTCTTTTCGGGCAACAGGCAATGGCAAGTGATACATCCTCACTTTACACGGGCAGGGCCTTGGATTTGGGTTCCTGTCCAACGAATTACGGGTACGGCAACTATTGTCAAAAGCCGTCCCAATGGTATCTCGGTTTCTGGACCGAAGCGGGAGTTTACACCAACAGCCACGGAAGCTCGCTGCAGCGAACAGGAGGTGGAAATGCTCCCCACGATAGATTTTTTCCGGGAACCGGCAACAGTTTTCTGCTTGGCAATTTGCAAAATCCGAAATTCAACATGAACCAGATGGGTCTTTTCCTGGAAAGGAAAATGAACACTTCCTGCGGGTTCGACTGGGGATTCAAGACTCAAATGATGTTCGGAACGGATGCGTACCTGACACAGAGTCATGAAGATTTTTCGTTCGACCACAACTGGCGAAGCGGCGATTATTACACGTCGGTTTCGGATCTGTATGTGAGCGTCGGATATCGAAAGCTGGCCATGAAGGTCGGGAAGTTTGCCTCGCCGTTAAGCTACGAACACGCGGAATCGCCGAACAACTTCTTCTACAGCCATTCCTACGGGTTCCTGCAATCGCCGGATACTCATACGGGGTTTTTATTGGATTACCGGCACCATTGCCGCCTTTCGTTTTTCGGCGGATGGACCACCGGCAGTGATGCCGGATGGGACAACCGCTTTGATGACTCGGCAGTTTTGGGCGGTTTTCGCTACAAGCTCTGGGATGGTGGTAATCTGTCCTACGGAATGCAGTATGCAAAACTCCACGGCGGCACGTACAATGGCGAACTCCGGTATTCGAAAATGTTTTTTGATAGACTCGGTGCAGGCGAAAACATGGATGCCTATTACCACTCTGTGGTATTCACACAGGACCTCGGATGTCGTTGGGATTACGCAGCAGAATGGTACCTGATGAAAACGAGCAATTACAGTGATGCTTTGTTGCAGAGTGGAAATGGAAAAGTTCCTTTCTCACGCTATGGAATCGCCCAGTACCTGACTTACCAATTGACCTGTAAGGTGGCTCTTGGCTTGCGGGCTGAATGGATGCGTGACAATAGTTATGATGCTGATTTTTATGCCGCAACATTCGGCGTCAACTGGACACCGGTGCAATGCCTGGTTGTCCGACCGGAAATCCGTTATGACTGGCACAATGGAAATGGAACTGCACTGTTTAACAACAACAGCAACCGTGAACAACTCTCCGGCGGAATTGCCGCGATGTACAAGTTCTAAGAACTCACGAAAAAAAAGTGTTGTTTGATCAAGATCAATCAGAGCCGCGACGGTCACGGA
>WRMR01000160.1 GCA_009776995.1 Planctomycetaceae bacterium
TCCACAATCCGCATGGCATCGTTGATCGGAATGGCAAAGCCGACCCCTTCGTTGGCACCGGAACTGGACGCGATGGCCGCAATGACTCCAATGACTTCGCCCCGCATGTTAATCAGCGGCCCGCCGCTGTTGCCGGGATTGATCGGAGCATCGGTTTGCAGCAAATCGTGTAGCGGGATCGGGTGATCGCCTTTCGGGACATTGCGACGTCCTGTCGCGCTGATGATACCGCTGGTAATCGTCCCGCTCAAACCGTAGGGGCTGCCGATGGCGAGAACCTGGTCGGCCAGCTGCACGACGGTGCTGTCGCCCAACTTGACCGGTACCACATCCGTTTCGGCAATTTCGATCACGGCTATGTCGAAATCGGTGTTGACGAGAACCCGTTTGGGCGTCAGCCGGCGACGGTCATTCAGCAGCAACTGAATCGCATCCCGCGCGGCCGTGCCGACAACGTGACGATTGGTCACGATCCAAAAGCGGTCGTCAATGGCAACGACAAATCCCGTCCCGATTTCCTCAATTCGCTGGGCTGCCGCCTGGCGAATACCTTCCGGGGAGCCGTTGGGTGTTCGCGATTTGATCATCGTGGTTTCGATATGCACGACGCTCGGGAAGGTCAATTCGGCGGCGGTACGCATGACCCGACTGGTCTTGTCCGTTTCTTCGGCGTCGATGGCCAGTTGAATGAATGCCGATTCCCGATCCGCTTCCTGCGGCAGAGCCGGTAATGCCATCGCCAACGATGCAAACAGACTCATCGCCAGTGTCAAACGTGACGTCAACAAAGTCATGTCGCTTGATAATCTTTCAAAAAAGGAGGGCGTAGCTTAGTGTGCCTGTTTTTGGAGCCATTCAATACCACGTATGCTCCCCCAAACGTGACACACTAAAGATGGGAGGGGGGGCTGGAACAAGCAACCCGGTCAAGTAAACTTATGATTAATAATGCCATTCTACTCGAAAAAATATTTATTTTAACGCCCTTTCGTGGCTTTTTCGCTTGAAAATTCTGAAAAAATGTTGTATAAATTCTGTATCTTTTCCAGTTTGATAATATTTATCTATTTGCAAAAATATTGAGGTTGAGAGGTTGATTTGAGCGATCAAAAACAAAAAGAAGAAGCCATAGAGCTGAGTGGCGTTGTCACCGAGGAAGTACGCGGTGCTTTCCGTGTTAAATTGGATGATTTGAACCATGAAATCCTGTGTCGATTAGCTGGTAAAATGCGCAAATTCCGCATTCGCGTTGTACCGGGCGACCGGGTTAATGTTGAAGTCAGTCCCTACGATATGGAACGCGGACGAATTATCTTTCGCGAACGATAATACTCTCCATTGTTTTCAGGCATTGATTTGTGCCCTTCTCGGCAAGATTTCCCAAGTATTATTATTGACACTCCCACCCGGTCAATACAGGCTTCAAGCCGAATCATGATTTCTCCCGGATGATTTCTTGCTCGTCATTCATGACATTGTTTTGTGTTGCGCATTCTTTTCGTTGCTGAATCAACGAACAAAATCTCACTTGACACAGGACGGATTTTTTGCCATGATTCGCGGGTTTTCCTTTTCTCTTGAAAATTCCGAAAAATATCAATATTATCATGTCAAAACGAATCCTGTGGCTTGCCGTTGTTATCGTCGTGTTCAGTGCGAGGGGAACAATCCTTGCGCAGCCGTTGACGTACGATTTTGGACCGGGGTTTGCAAATTATTCTCCCGTGACGCCAACGACTTTACCTGATCAATCACCATGGCCGACCGTTTCCACTTCTCCAAAAAAAGTCGTTTTGCTGAGTCATGGCCAGGTTGTCCACGGCGAAATCCTCAGTACCGGTGACCCGGTTCAAATTCGCAACGAACTGGGCGTCATCCCCATTCCGCGTAGTGACGTCGCGTTGGTTGCCGCGACGCTCCAGGAGGTTTATCAATTTCAAAAAGCAAACGTGCCGAAAACCGCAGACGGTTTCCTCCAACTGGCCGACTGGTGTGTGACCAACAAACTGATCAACGAGGCGGCGGCGGAATTTGACCGTGCCATTCTCATGGCTGACGACCCGCAATTGGCCGATGCGATTCGCAACCGGAAAAACGCAGCCTTGTCCATGTTGGGGGAGCGTCAACTTCAAACTCAAACGGTGGAACAGGAAAACCAAAAATACCGTCAATGGAAGCAAAGCATTCCAATATCGACGTTCACATCGTTCAAACGGGAGATACTCCCGATGCTCGTGCAGAATTGCAATGGCATTGCCTGTCACAGCGGCAACAGTCTCAGCGAATTCCGCTTTGTCGCAAACCCGCACAATAACGACCTCGACGTGGCCAAAAACCTGCAAGTCGTACTCGGATATATTACCCCCGGTCGTCCGGAAGAAAGCCCCCTGGTGTTGATCCCGATTGCGCCGCACGGGCGGACGAAACAAATTTTTACCCGCAGGAATTTCCCGCAATATGAAAAACTGTATGACTGGGTCGATCAGGTTGCCGGAGAAATGAACGCCTACTATCCGCTGGACGCAACCGACCGGGTTGTTGCTGTTGCCGACCACCAACGCCACCAGGCGGCCATACCACGCGAATCGGACAACACCATGACGCTCCAACAGGCTTCGGGCGGTAATCTTCCTTTTCCCGCGCCAGGGGAAACCCTTATTGAAAAACCGATCACGGACAACACGTCAACAGCAAATCTGCCGAATCAGCCCTCATCGCTGGCACAGGGCTTGACGCGGAATGTCGGTGCATCAGGTTTTCCTTCGACACGACAAGCCGGCTTCAATTTCCTTGAGCAAAAATCCATTGTTCCGCCCGGTACGACGCCTGGCGGCCTGCCGCGTCCGGCATCCGCCAACTCCGGGTTGCAACAGGAGCCGAAAACCACCGCCCTGACGCTGAACAGCACCGACGCTTTTGAGCAGAACAACGTTATGCAACAGTTACAGCTCGACCCTTTGGATCCGTTCGACCCGGTGTTGTTCAATCGGCAATACCATCTCCAGCGTCTGAAAGAGAGCTATCGTCAATAGTTGTGTTCAGGAAATTTTGCAAAGAGGCGATTTTTTAGTCAATGGCAAATTTTTTTTGGTGCTTCTTTTTTCCTTTGAAAGGAATCAAAACATTTTCTCTCATGCGGCGGTCTTTTCCTTTGCCGACTCTTTTCGTTGTTTTCAGACTCGCCCAGTGTTCCGCCGGGAAATCAATCAAGGAAAAAATTCCGCGAAAAATTGAATTTTATGGAAAAAGAGGCATGCCCACCTTAATGGTCGCTTCACTTCGTTGCGCTTCCGGATGCCATTCACAAAACAAGGCTCGGTCGGCTATTCACCCTGCTGAATATTCCCTTCATCGCCTTCTCGCAGGATCAATTTCGCGTCGCAGGTTTTCGGGACGTGAACAAGGATTTCGTGTCCGCCGCCGTTTTTTTTCTTCGCTTCAAATTGAATCGGACCCTGCGGCGTGAAGTACGTCAACCGGAGGTCGCCGAGATCGGCCAACTGCGGACGAATTTCACACGCGGTAAAACCGGGAGCGGTCGCACGAATGCCCGCGATGTCCGAGTAGAGTACAAAGAGTGGCGATACCGCACAATGGGACCATTGCGAGCCGCTGTCAGGCTGTGCGGTCCAATCCTCCGCAAGCGTGTTGTTGAGCAGGACGGAATCCATCGTCGCCCAACGGTTTCGGAACTCCTTGAGAACCACATCGCTGCGTCCAAGCCGGCACAAAGCCCAATACCTCCAGCAAGCATTGCACGGGTACGAATACCCCAGTTCCGACGGTTGCCCGACCAACAGCCGCAATGATTCCGCCGTGTCGCCATCAGGACATTGTCCGAACAGGATCGCCATCGCCAGGGAACGGTCGTCCATGAACGGTTGTTTTTCCTCGTCCAGCCACGGGCGGTTGTTGACAAATGTTTTCCGTTGCGGGTCCCAGTATTTCGCAACCGTCACCGCCTGGAGTTCCACGCCGCGCTGCCGGAACCTCAGAGCGTTGATCGTGTC
Organism: Planctomycetaceae bacterium; assembly: GCA_009776995.1. Lineage (GTDB taxonomy): Bacteria > Planctomycetota > Planctomycetia > Pirellulales > Thermoguttaceae > WRMR01. Next base: position 4,011 of record WRMR01000160.1, read on the forward strand.
CCCTTTCGCTTGGGTCAGCGGTGCCAAAGCGTTCTGCAACATCGCCGCGACGTACAAATTGAACGCACACTGTTTATGCCGCTGTTGCCGGAAAGCAATGTGATCCATCCAGACCGTCGGAATACCAAGATTCTCTACAGGCAAGAGTCCGTCGGGTTCTCTCAAGGTATCAAGATAATTCGCGAACTTGACAAGTCGCGGATAGACCTCGTCGATCGCCGCCAGGTCTCCTGTTTCAAGGTAATGGTACCAACAGTCGAAATTGAACCCGACACCGTGGTCCAGGAGCGGTCCCCAGTATGCCCCGTCCATCTGTTTCTGCATGACACGCGCCAAACGGTCGAATGCCGGCCAGGTATCCATGAAATACCCCTCCGGCGATTGCCCTTCACTGAAGGTCCGCAAAAACCGCTTGGGAAGTCGTGTTTCCCCGAGTACACTCCGCACGGCCAGAAGCTGGTGCCCACCATCGCCGCTGTACTGTTGCCGTTCCCGGGCCATGCCGTCAACACAGGTGTCAAGACAACTGTTGTAAAGCGTGTTGATCGACGCCTCGAACAGCCGTTGCAAGGCCGGTTCATCAGAGGCCACTTTCGGCTGATGCGGCCAATCGTAAATCCGGCGTCGAATCCCAACGTCGCTTACGGTGATCTGTTGGTCCCCATTGGCCGGACGGATATGCAGTTGCAGCCACCGGAGCGACTCAAAATCATACGTTTGGAAATGGTTGACGCCTTCCTTGCAGATGAACCGGGACCAGGCGAAAAATTGCGAATCCAGCCAAAGATTTTTGCCAGGCGCATGGGCTTCCTGCGGCAACACGTCAACAATGGTTCCTTCCGGTGCATCAATCGTGAAATAAGGGAAACCGACCACTTGCTCCTCCCATTCAAAAGTGAGGAAGACGCCCTCATTTGCCGCGTACTCCCCCGGTTGGATGATCGACGCACGGGGTTCCGGTTTGAGTTGAATTTCAAAGCAACCGGGCATTCGCATGTCAAACCAATCGTCAGGATCACGACGCCATTTCACAACGCCGGATTCGGCAAGCCGTAATGCGGGAATTTCCATTTCCCGAATGAGCGGGATTTCCCGGATTCGCAAGGAACTCCTGGCCGGGTCAGCCCGTTCGATCAAATCGTTCATGGGATATCCGCTGGTCGATGCCGGTTTGGCCGGGGAACAGTTTAACACCATCGCAGGAAGCCAACTCGAATCCGGTTGAAAGTCAGGCGTGTCCCAAGCGCAAGGGTGCAATCGGGCGTCAAATTCCTCTTGCAGGGAACGGAGAAACCAGCGTTTGTGTTGTCCCGGCCGGTGGGCCCGGTCCAGTTTGACCGGCCAGGTTTGGTCCGAGACGATTTGTTCCTTGCGGCCATCCTCATACTCAAGCGTCAGATAAAAAAGGAAGCCGGGTTTTCCCGCCGGACTGGTTCCATCCCCAAGCCCGTAAAACAGAACCTCGGAACCGATCACATTTTTGCCCTCATCAAGCATTGCGGTCAAATCCAACGGATCGACGTCCCAATGCCTCGGATCGCAGGGTGCCGGTCCCCATTGAACCCTTTGGCCGTTGACACGGAGCAGGTAACGGCTGTCCGCCGTTACCCAACCGGTTGCGGATTTCAACGGGCCTTTCACATCAATTTCCTTCCGAAAAAGCACAAACGTGTTGCTCAATGTCCGCTCGGAAGGAATCCATATCCAACGGGCCGGTTCCAGATCGACCGCAATAGGACGCCAATCGCCGGGTTGTCGTTGAACACTTGTTATCGGAACAGCGTCCGAACCGGGAATGGCTGAAACCGGGTGAAAAACGACGAGAATCAGGAGAAATCTTAACAGTCTCATTGCGGCAATCCAAAAAGAAGTATGCGAAAAGAAAATCAGGAAGCGTCAAACGAACTCACTATAACAATTAATCTATCATGATAACCGCCTCGCTGCAACACACCATCGTAACAGCATAACGATGTGGAATACTCCCATAATTCATCAATCTTGAAAAAAAGGGACATGCATATTTCCCGGCATTTCCTTTTGCTTCCAGAATCTGTTATAATGGGCAGACTGTAGGTTAACGTCTTTTTGGCAATTCAGATCAACCCTGATTTTGGAGAGTAAGGTATGACAAAACAACACATGGGAATGAATCGACGGCGGTTTTTGGGAATTGCCGCGACAGCGTGCGCGACGCCGCTGATTTTGAAAACCGGCGTTCTGGGACGCGAAGGCTTTGTTCCGCCGAGCGAAAAAATCGTCGGCGTTCACATCGGGATGGGAAATCGCGGCAACGAGATTTTGGGCGGCTTCGGCCATAACCCGAATTTTCGTATCATCGGTGTTTGCGATTGCTATCAAGCCAAGGCAATCAGTGCGGCCAATCGCAAAGACTGCTTCGGAAATGAAACGGGACTGATTTTCGGGAAATATGAGGACGTTCTGGAACGCAAAGACGTTGACGCGGTGATTGTTTCAACGCCCGACCACTGGCACACGAAAATCTCCGTCGAAGCGTGCATGGCCGGTAAAGACGTGTTCTGCGAAAAACCGCTGACACTGACGATTGCCGAGAGCCGTCTCATTGTCAAAGCCGCGCGAAAGTACAATCGCGTGTGTTCGAGCGGCAGTCAGCGCGTGATGGAGGATTACGGCTACATGGCACCGGTCATTCAAAGCGGGGCCATCGGCGAGGTGAAAGAAGTGTATTGCGGTCTTGGGGCAACCGGCAAGACCTGTTATTACCCCGAACAGCCGGTTCCGGAGGGGTTTGATTGGGACCGTTGGCTCGGCCAAGCGAAATACTCGCCCTACCACGAAGAACGGTGCAGCGGCAGTTACGGCGGCGGATGGCGGCACGATGAGGATTATGGCAACGGCTTCCTGGCCGACTGGGGTGCCCATAAGTTCGGCGGTTCGCTTTATGCACTCGGACTGGACACGACCGAGCCGGTCGAAATCATTCCGCCGGACGGAAAAGACGTGCAGTTTTTGACGCTGATTTTCGCCAACGGCGTCAAGTTTTATCACGCGACCAGCGGCGGTCACGACATCACGATTGTCGGCACCCAGGGCGAATACCGGCACGGCAACCGCGATCTGAAACCGATCAAAACCGTTGACGTGCGGCGTTACAGCGGCGGAGCCTCCAACATTAATGACGATTTCGGCTATTGCGTCAAGCATCGGTTGCGACCGTTCCAGGATTTCGAGTACGGTGCCAACACCGCTCTGCTTTGCCAGTTGGCCAACATTTGCTACAAGGTCAACCGTCCGCTCAAATGGGATGCGGCAAAAACCCAATTCATCGGCGACGAACAGGCCAATCGGCTCGTCTCGCGGGCACAGCGTTCACCCTACACGATTCCCGATATTGATTGAACAGGAATCTCTCGCAAAGAGCACAGAGGTTGCAGAGAAGACTCAGCAGGATTAGCACAAATCCCCTGCGTTCTCAGCGGTCTCTGCGTGAAATAAAAAAACAATAACCATTTGAAAACAAGGATCATTGATATGAAAAATAAAAATATGGTATTGGCCTTCGCGTTGGCCATGTTGTTCGTGTGCGGGCATGTCCTGGCGCAGGAAGTCAACTTGTCTGTCCTGATTGCGGACATGGCTTCGGACGACCTGGGAAAACAGCAGCAATCGCAACAGGACTGGCAGAAAATCTGTATGCAGGCCGGTGCGCCGGGCCATGCGGCCATGCTTGCCGAAGTCAACAAGCAGATGGTCGAACAACTGGGGAAGGACATTCCCGTTGTCACGAAAGCCTGGCTGTTGCACCAAATGGCCTGGACGGGCGACGCACGTGTCGTACCGGCTTTGGCCGATCTTTTGAAAAATCCTGAAGTACGCCTTCGTGAAGGTGCCGCGAAAGCCCTTGCGATGAACACATCGAAAGAGGCAGCCGACGCACTCAAAACAGCCCTCGCTGGAGAAACGGATGCCGCCAACAAAAAGCGGATTGAAGACGCGATTGCGTCCGGAAGCACAAACCTGAACGTCGGCGGGGAAACGGAAATGCCGCAGGCTTTGCCTTACGTTTCGGATGCGGACGTGCAAAAGTGGCTGGCCGGTTTCGACAAATTGAGCGTTGACGACAAATGCCGGACCATTGCCGCGCTGACCGTGCGCAATGACAAAACGTACCGCAAATACGCTCTCGACGCGATCAAGAGCGATAACGATCAGTTGAAACGCACCGGTCTTTTGGCTCTTGAAAAACTCGGGACGACCGGCGATTTGCCGCTTTTGATCGATTCCCTCGGCTTTGACGGCGGCCTGGTCATTCGGGTTGCAACACGTATTGCCGAGGACGGATTTGACGACGCCGTGATGAAAGCCCTGCTCGCCGAAAAGGACAACGGGCGTTTTGAAGCACTCGGACGCATTTTGGTTGACCGCAACGTGACTGCGGTGTGCAACGTTCTGTTGACCGAAGCGAAAAAAGACGATTGCCCGAACCGGCTTGGCTACCTGCAAATCGCCGCCGGCGTGGCGACCAAAGACGATGCCGCAAATATGGTCGAGGTCATGTTGCTGGTTCCCGTTGGTCGTGATCGTGATCGTGCCGAAACGATCATTGCCGGTGTGTGCAAAGGCGATGCGGAACCGGTGATCGCCGGACGAAATCCCGTGCCGCCGTCTTTGTTTTCGCTTCTTGGACGCATGGGTGGTGATTCCGCGCGGGAAATCATCACGCAAAACCTGAAATCCGGCAATGCGGCCGTGCGTGAAGCGGCACTCAACGGATTGTGCAACTGGCCCAATGCGGCGGCGGCCAACGAGATGCTTGCCTTTGCGAAAGACACGAACATGCCCGGTGCTTTGCGAACGCGGGCGTTGCGTGCTTATGTACGGGTCATTTCGCTGCCCAATGATCAGATTGGCATTCGGATATCACCGGCGCGTCAACTCGACGGCTTGAGAGAAGCCATGACGCTGGCAAACGGTACGCCGGAAAAACAGCTCATCATTGACCGTGCTTCGGCGATTCGTATCCCCGAATCGGTGACGTTCGCGATGCAGTTCATTGACGCCGCGGCGTTGGCTCAAAACGTGTGCAACACCGTGGCCGAACTGGGACGCAACGTTGATCTGCGACGCCAAAACAGTAACGTCCTCAAACCGGCACTGGAAAAGGTCCTCGAAGTTTCAACGGACAACAACCTCAAAAACCGCGTGCAGACTTACCTGGGCGATATGTAGAATTTTGAGCGCAGAGTGCAGAATGCAGAGCGCAGAGTGCAGAGTTCAAAACGCAAAGTTCAAAGTGTTTTTTGCTCTGCGCTCCTCACTCCTCACTGGCCGCTCATTCTGCATTTCTGTCAAATTCCGCCCTCTTGTCGCCGTTTTCCTCACCTTTATCTGTATTTATGTCCATTTATCCTGGTTTTTCGGAAAATGTCGCCAATTTTACCGAATCTACCAGCTATTCTGCCACTAGCCACTCAAAACTTGATCCCGCGGGATGTGAATTTACTCCAGCGGGATGTGAATTTACTCCAGCGGGATGTGAATTTACTCCAGCGGGATGTAAAATTACTCCAGCGGGATGTGAATTTACTCCAGCGGGATGTGAATTTACTCCAGCGGGATGTGAATTTACTCCAGCGG
>WRMR01000161.1 GCA_009776995.1 Planctomycetaceae bacterium
GAGACAAAACCAAAATTGTAGCAATCACGTATGACCGCACTGCCCGAATTCCGAACCCGCAACGTTACTGATACAACAAATACATCTCGCGGCGTTTGAGGAATCGCTCCAGTTCGGGCATCCAGTCAGCTTCGATTTCGGCAACGCTTTGGCCTTCGCGGATCATGTCAAGCGTTTTGTCACGCAACAGCAGGGTGTTGAGCCGGGCGGTCTGCCACGAATCGGGGTACAACTTGCGGAGTGTCGTCGCGATAACCATGCCCATGCGGACGGCCTGCAATTTTTCCGGGGCTTCGAGCACCAGCCGGACGCCGTCACAGGGTATGCCCTCGAACTCGCGGTAGGGCGGCGTGAAATGCGTTGGCTCAAATCGCACGCCTTCGAGATTTGCTTCTTTGGTTGCTTCCGTCAATGCCAGAGCGAGTTTTTCGGCGTTGTTACCCCTGCCGTCCGTGATCCACGGGGCACCGAACAACTCGAACGGCGTGTCCGTGCCGCGACCGACGGCGAGGTTCGTAAATTCAAGCAGTCCCAGCCCGGTGTAAAAATACGCGCCCGGCAGCGTTTTCATGTTCGGCGACGGGTTGATCCACGGTAATTGCGTCGCGTCGTAATCCATCGCGCGTTTCCAGCCGACGCACGGCACAACGGTCAAATCGACGTCAAAGCGGCGTTCGACGGCGATCATCACGGCCAGTTCACCGATGGTCATGCCGTGCTGCACGGGCATCTGGTGATGCGCGACGAACGTTTCGCGGCCGGCTTGCAGAACCGGCCCTTCGACACGATCTCCGCGAATCGGGTTCGGACGGTCGAGTACGACGAACGGGATGCCCTTGTCCGCCGCCGCTTCCATGCCGAGTGCCATGGTGCTGGTGTAAGTGTAAAAGCGCGAGCCGATGTCCTGAATGTCATACACAAGCACATCGACCTCGTCGAGCATTTCCGGCGTCGGCTTGCGCACGCTGCCGTACAGACTGTAAATCGGCAAACCGGTAAATTCGTCCTTCGAGTCTTCAATACCATCACGGTCTGCCTCGCCGGTGAAGCCGTGTTCAGGTCCGAACAAGGCCGTCAACTTGACGCCGTTGTCCGTCAGATATTTTGTGATGAACGTGCCGTCTTTTGTACAAGCCGTATGGTTTGTGATGAGACCGACGCGAGTATCGTGAAATAAGATGGATTTACTTTCTTTGAGTTTGAAAATTCCTTCCAATACATCAAGTCCGGACTTTACTTGACTATTCATATTTTCCAATGCAAATTGAAATTCCGGCGAATCCTGGTCTACTATGCGACCATCCAAATAACAACTCATGAGTAATAGATACTCATATAAGGATTTTTTAGCATGTACATAAGCTACATACATCGCAATATCTATCGTAATATCATCCGGTTCATCCATCACCGCATCCGCCGCAATGGTCCCGATGCGCCCGGCAAGCGGGTTGACGTTGCCCTTGCCATCGGGATGGACGCGGTTGCTCAAAAAGATGACGAACAGGTCAAAACCCGGGTCGATCCACAGCGACGTGCCGGTGAACCCACCGTGACCGAATGCCAGCGGTGACATCGTTTGGCCGCGATTGCTTGAGTAACCTGTTCGCATGTCCCAGCCCAGACCGCGATACCCGCGCGGCACACGGTTGCGCGTTGTCATCAGTTGCACTGTTTCCGGCGTCAAAACGTGCACGCCGTTGTACTCGCCGCGCTGGAGCATCATGGTTGCGTACACGGCGATGTCCTCAGCCGTCGAAAACAATCCGGCGTGACCGGCAACACCGTCGGTCGCAAATGCACGCGGGTCATGCACCTTGCCAAGTTCACGGTCCTGTGTCGGTGCGGCTCGGAGACTCAGTTCCCCGTTCGGGCAATACATCGTTTCGGTCATGCCAAGCGGTTCGTAAATATGCTCACGGGCAAAGTCCGCAACGCTCTTGCCCGAAACCCGTTCGACCAGAATGCCGAGCAACTGGAACGACACGTCGGAATACGTGAACGCACTGCCCGGTGGCGTTTGCGGTTTTTCGGCAAGCAAACGTTCAATGGCCCTAGCCGTACCATCCTGGAAATTGTTGAGATGAATGTCGGGAATAAACCCCGCCGTGTGCAACAGCAACTGCCGCACGGTGATGTCACGTTTCTCCGGCGTGTCAAACTCCGGCAGGTACGTCACGACCTTTGCGTCAATGTCAATTTTACCCTGATCGACCAGCACCATGACGCTTGTGGCTGTCGCCATCGGTTTGGTGATCGACGCCATGTCGAACACGGTGTCGATGGTCATTTCGCGTGCTTTTTCCGTGTCCGTTTCAACCTGCTTGTTACCGAAGGCTTTCAAGTACGCGATTTTGCCGTGCCGTCCGACGCAGACGACCGCACCGGGCATGTTTTTGTCGGCCAGCCCCTTTTGCACTTCGGCGTCAATCAACGCCAGCGTCGCCGCGTCCAGCCCGACGTCCTCCGGGGCAACATGCGGCAGTCGTTCGGCACCCGTCAGGTTTCCTCCGATAAAAAGGATGGTTAAGATGATTGTTGTGATAAGTGTTCTTTGCATACAGTACCTCTTTTTTGTTCTTTGACGCGAACCACGCTAAATATCGGGAAAATTTACGAAATTATTGAAACGAATTTTAGCGTATTTTCGCGTTATTTGGCGTGGTTTGCGATAAGATCACGGTTCATAAAACGCATTCAGTTTCGGGAGCATGGCCTCAACACGCTGCGGTTGCGCGATCGCGAGGTTTTGCTCTTCGTGCGGATCATCCTGCACGTTGTAAAGCTCAACCCCGGTTTCCTCGCCCGGCTGTGCAACGATCAGTTTCCAACCGTCTTCAATCATCCAGCGAAAACGGAGATTCTTTTCCGGTCGATGCAAATCGACGAAATCGTGCGTGAAACACTCGCCGTAAATCGCTTTCCGGGCGGAAACCGCCTCTTCGTCAAGCAGATTGACGCCCGGCAACGAATCCCTTGTTTCGATTCCGGCAAGACTCAACAATGTTGGGAGAATGTCAACGGAACTGACAAAATCGGTGTCGTTTCGTTGCGGTGTGATTTTGTCCGGCCAACGGATGATGGTCGGCGTCCGCAAACCCCCGTCATACTGCGATTGCTTTGACCTGGGGGCGTATTGCGGTTGATCGGGACTCTGTATCCAGCCGTTGTCACACACAGAGACGATCACCGTATTCCCGTTCAAACCGCGATTGTCGAGTTCATCGAGCAATTGCCCGCAGGTTTCGTCAAACCGTTCGACATTTCCCCAGTAGCGTGCCTGGTGGATGGAATCGGTTTTATCCGTATAATGCGTCAAGAGACGTTCCGGCGGATCATGGGGATCGTGCGGCAGCATCGGAGCGTACCAAAGAAAAAACGGCTTTTTTTCCTTGCTGGCGAGATCAAGAAAATCGACGATCGGCTGCATCGTGTCGCGACCGATTTGCAGACCGTCGTCCCCGTGCCGACCACCTTGCGTCATGCCATGCGTGAAACCGCCGGAGTCGTAACGTCCCATCCACCATTTCCCGGTCTGCATGGAAAGATAACCTTTTTCGGCCAGGAGCTTCGGAAGCGTCGGCAGTTCTTTCATCCGATCGATCAGAACATTGCGGCCGTCAAGGTAAGCCTGGGACTGGTAAAAGTCACCCCGTTGCATTCCGACGGGCATCGGCGGGTCATTTCCGGTGATTCTGTGGCTGTGCGGATACTGTCCCGTGATGATCGACGCAAGGCTCGGACAACAAAGCGACGAAGGCACGTATCCCCGCGTAAACAGGAGTCCCTCTTGTGACAGCTTGTCAAGTCGTGGCGTCCGGACGACCGGGTGTTCCATGAAACCGTAATCGCCCCAGTGCTGGTCATCGGAAATGATGAGGACGATGTTCGGAAGCTCATCGGCCATGACGCCCCATGTGTTCGACAACAAAACAAGCCCCACAAGGGCAATCCAGTGCTTTCCAGTGTTTTTCATTGGTATTCTCCGTGGTGAATATTGTTTCGAGTGATTTCCAAAGCCAATCTCTTGATATTCGCATTCCCGGCATTCTCGCAGAATTTGCGTTGAGAATCAACCTGCGGGAATCACCATGGGCGGTTCCTTGACCTGTTCGAGCATCGTGAGGACATGCTCGATGAATTGGACGCGGTTTGGTTCGTCGAGCAGAACGACGGAGTGCCCGTCACGCAGATCGCTTTCGATGAACAACTCGTGACCACCGCGCAGTTTGGCCAGCCAATGCTCGACCGTGCCGTAGGAAATCAACTGGTACGCATGGCACGGACGGAGTACCGGGTGCGGTTCAATGTGGGTTTGCCGTTGCCGGATACGGTCGGCGTCCCATGGAAAATCCAGGTGAATCACCAACTGCACGTTCCGAAAGACGAGCCGGCTCGCAGCGCCGTCGGACACGAAAACAACACGGCAATTCGGCTCGCGCTGGAATCGCATGTTGGCGTCTTTTTGTTCGTATGCCGGCATGTAACGGTCAATCAGGCCGCACTCAACAGGTGACCCGGCCAGTTTTGCCCGGGCGGATTGAAGCAGTTTCACATCATGGGCAAACACAACCGCCTTGACCTGCGGCGATTCGAGATGTTCCTGCAACAGATCGAACATCGTGTCGATCTTGCAACCGACAGTCAGGTTGCCACCAGGTAGGTTGCCGATCTCCGGGCGGCAACAAATCATATCATTGGCCACACGGAGCATCTCAGCAATGGTTGCTTGAATCTCATGCAAGGCGACAAAGGCTTCGGACTTCAGGCTTCGAACTTCAGGCAAAAGCTCTGAATCCGACTCCTGAAACCCGACTTCTGAAGCCTGACGCCTCTTTTGAAGTCCGAAGCCTGAAGCCAGATGAAACAAACGATTTTGCAAGTCGGCGTGACGTTTCGCCTGGGTTTCGGTCAGCGGCAAAAAACGGTCGTGCGTGATCAGTTCCGGCAGCGACCGCCGGTATTCCGACGATTCAAAACGCCGGAAATGTTGCGGCAAGGTGTTCGCGACGTTACCCATGTTGGCGTAACTGACGCTGTTGTTCCGCAGGTCGAACTGCTGATGCCGTGCCAGAAAATTGTCGAGCAACCCTGTCCGGTGACGGTCGATCATATCAACGAACGAAACGAACGGTCCCGGCACACGGGCGGGGGCGGCACCCGAAAGGATGAAAAGATACTCCGATTCAAGCCGCCTCACAATGCGCGCGGTTTCGGCACCATGCCGCTTGAGCGTGTGCGTTTCGTCGAGGATGATCAGACCGGGTTTCATGCGCCCGGTAATCACGGCGAGGTCATCTTTCAAATCGTCGTAGCACGCGACGGAGTATTGCACATCGGCATTGTACCGCCCCGCACGTTTTGCCGATGAACCGAAAATCACTTGCGATTGTCGCGACGTTGACTGTTGCAGTTCCGCGAGCCACGTATGCAGCGTCGGCGTGTTGGTCAGAACGAAGACGCGTTGCACTCCCACCGTTTGCGCGAGGATTTCCGCTGCGGCAACCGCCGTGCGACGCCGTCCCAGTCCCGGCGAATCGAACAGCAAAAACCGCCCGGTCACTGCCGCGTTAAGTGCCGCTTCGCGTTGATATGCCGCAAGCGGAGTGGTCAGCAGTGAGTCAAACGCACTGGAATGCACACCTCGCCGGAACATGGTCATGATTTTCCGATGGCGTTCGCGCTGTTGCATTTCAAACGCAAGCCGGGCAAACACGTCATTGTCAATCCGCAACTCATGCCGACAGTCGGCCGTGCGTTCGATTAGTGTTTTCAAAGCAGGGTGACGTTCAAAACTCAGTAGCCCGCGTGCATCAAAACAAGACCGTGCCGCTTTGAGAACGATACGCGGAGCATCAGGTGCAGGCCGAAACACGATCTCGCGTTTGAGGCCGTGCCGCACGAAAATTTCAGAATACGTTGGAATCGGCAAATTGCTGATCGACCCGTCGCACTGCGACCGCGCGAAAAGAAGATGCGAACAGGTCCCATACACACCGTACCGGAACGCCGGACAGGTGCAATGACTGTCGCCGCGCATGTCCGCATGCCGGTCGCCGCGCAACACGACACGGTGTACGGCACGTTGCACGTCATGCTGTGCCGGCGAACTGTGATCGCCTGGCAACATGGGCACAACATCAAATTGCATCGCAGCCGACCCGGACGCAACGGGTACAAGCTGATGCGTTGTGGTCGTGAGCTTTGGAAAAAGCCCCACGACGAACCGTTCCCACTGCTCCTGCGACACGCGATCAGGTCGTCGCCGGATGTTCGGCACTTTGAAGTCATCGTGTGGCATTTTGGGTGAGGGGCGAGGAGTTAAGAGTTAGCCGCGTTACCCTGTGACGCGCATGGAAAGCGGTCACACCATGACCGCCGAATCAGGGCCGCCACGGTAACGGAGCGGTCGAATCGAAGCAACCGCTCCACCACTGTCAATCTCATTGCAACGTTTACGCCGTGACCGCCCTACCTCAACCTGTCACTGACGTTCCCGGCTACTGTTCTTGCGGCGGTGCCATTCACTTGACCACGAATCACTGGCCACTAATCACTGGCCTCGTCCGCCTTCAAATACAAATCCAGTTCGTATTCCTCTTCGTTGCCGAGGAGGGCAAACTCGTGTGACGTGTGGCCTTCCGCGCCGTAGAGGCTGGCATGGATGCTGTACGTTCGCGGCACTGCGGGGAGCAGGTATTCGTATTTCCCGTCCAGGACTTTCTCTCCGTAATTGCTCGTCTGGCGGATGACGATCCCGACAGCACAGCCGCCGTCCGGGCAATCCTCACTGTTCGGGTCGCAGGGTTCCGGGTTCGGGTCGTTTTCGTGAATGAAAACGGAATACTCCTTGTCCGCCGGTTTGCCGTCAAGGTCATAGACCGTTCCGTACAGCCGGATGCCCTTTTCGAGAACGAAGTCGAGCGTCTTTTCCGTGCTGCCGTCACCGACGTCAAAAGCGAACACACCCGGCGTTGCGCCAAGTTTGCACGTATCCACGGCCAAGTCGAATGTTTCGTTGGCGTTTTCACGCAATTCAAATTCGCCGTTCACATCGGTGAAGCGGATGCCGTGTCCACACTTGGCATGAGCCGCCCGTGTGATACACGCCCACGGAACCGGTGTGCCGTCGGGCAGTTTGACCGTCCCTTTCACGCGGGCTTGTTTGGGAAGAACAAACGTCGGAATGATCCTGTAACTCTCATCTTTTGTAAAACTCTGAACTTGCCGCATGACATTGGACAGGGACATTTGGCGATTCTCAAATTCCTCCATGCGTTTATCATCGTCCCCGTAGTAAACCCGTGTTCCATCGACCCGCAAAACACCTTCCTCCGGGCCATGCGCGGTATATCGCGTTCGGTTGATCGCCCATTCCGGTAAACATTGAAGCGTTGCGATTCCATCGGTGTTTGTCCGGCTGTCGAAAAATATCGGGGCACCGGACGTGTTAAAACTGTCCTTTTCCCCTTCTTTTCTGATCAACCATGCTCCAACCGTCACATCGGGAAGCGGCACATCGTCTTCATTGACCACCTTGATCTCAACCGGCTTGATGCGCGAGAGCGTCAGTGAAAACGGCCCGTCGCTGATTTTTTCCGGCGAAGTGACGCCTCGATAAATATCGATTTCTTCCGTGCAAAGATAATCAAACCCAACGCCTTCTTTGTAGGCACAGACCTCTTGAAGCGGCCGGAGTCCTTTGGGATAGGCAAACCGGAATTTGCCCTCCGCGTCGGTTGTCACTAGGTTGGGGTAAGTGATTTGATCGACTCCCGTGACGGTCGCGCCTTCGACCGGTTGACCGTCCTGATCGACGACTGTGCCCGTAATCACGCGGGCAGGTTTGATCGTGATGGTCATTTCAGGAACGGCGGCAACGCCTTCCTCGAACTTGATCCGTCCATCGCCCAACAGGGTTTGATCGTCCGTCACCGCATAAAACCGCAGCCAGGGATTCACTTGCTTCGATTCCAACTCAAATTGGAAGACTCCCCACGTGTCCGTTTTGACGCTCGCGGGTTGGTCACGAAGTGAATAAATATGACCGGGACGCACCAACGCCCCGGCGACCGGATTGCCGTCTTCATCAACGACGTGACCGCGTATGATTGCAGGCGAATCCTTTTCGACGAACCGGTCACTGGCGTTCCCGGCTGTTGCTTCGGTGGTTGTGAGAGCGTCGGAGTTTGATCCGGGTTGAGGTAATGCAACGGGTTTTGCGTCGGTCAGTCCGACCAGTGCCAGTAGCGTGACCAGCAAAATCCCGAACGCTGATCGCCAAAAATTCGATGATTTGTGCTTGAGAATCATTTCAGTACGCCTTTCTAAGATTTTATCCTGACTTGAAAACCGGTTTCAAACCGGTAACCGCGACAGTGATGGAGCGGTCAAACAAGGAAAACGTCCCCATTATACCAAATCACCGTGCAAAAAGAAATCGGCAATCCGGCATGGGAACCGGTCACTGACGTTCCTGGCATGCCATGAAAAAAAAAACCGGTACAAAAATCATACCTCCCTCTTGCCCCAAGCTCGTTTTGCGATAAAATAACGTCTTCGTTTCCTTGAAGTTCACCACTCAATCGCTGGGGAGCACATCAGTTATGCGTCATGTGATTTCGGCACTGGTTCAAAACGTCCCCGGAGTCCTGTCCCACATCTCCGGGATGCTCGCGTCTCGCGGGTACAACATCGACAGTCTTGCCGTCGGCGAAACGGAAGACAACCAACTCTCGCGGATGACGTTCGTCGTTGTCGGTGACGAGCATGTTGTCGTACAAATTCGCAAACAACTTGAAAAGATTGTTACGGTTGTCCGGGTTGAAGATATTTCACATGAAGACCACGTGGAACGCGACCTGATGTTGGTGAAAGTATCCGCCCCCCGGGAAAAACGGGGCGACATCATTGAACTGGTCAGTATTTTCCGCGCAAAAATCGTCGATGTCACCCCGGATGTGTTGATGATCGAACTGGCAGGTAAAGAATCGAAGATCGAGGCGTTTATCGACGTTTTGCGGCCTTACGGCATCATCACTCTCGTCCGAACCGGCGTCATCGCCATGGCCCGGGGAGTGTAAAATATGAGAGCAACTTCGATACTTCATCCCCGATCGATTTACGCTTATGGATAAGGAACAATATCATGAAACCGGAAAATCTCTTGTATGCCAAAACCCACGAGTGGGTGCATATCGAAACCGACGCGACGGGTGGACGCATTGCGACAGTCGGGCTGTCGGAGTTTGCACTCCAGGCGTTGACGGACCTCGTTTTCATTGAATTGCCAGGTGTCGGCGATGGGGTGGAAGCGGGTGAAACCTTCGGTGAAATCGAATCCGTCAAGGCTGTCAGCGCGTTGTACAGCCCCGTCACGGGCGAAATTGTCGCAGTGAACGACCCGGTCAGCGACCGGTTGGAAACGCTTGGCCAAGACCCTTACGAGGAGGGTTGGTTTATCAAAATCCGGATCACCGGCAACAAAGGGTTGGATCAACTGCTGGATTTCGCGGCCTATCAACAGTTCTGCGAATCGGAAGCCCATTGATGAGAAATCAGAGCCGCAATCGTAGGATTGCGGTCATTT
>WRMR01000162.1 GCA_009776995.1 Planctomycetaceae bacterium
AGAGAAAAATACAACTGATAAACCGTGGAATGTCGCGTTACACCAGTATGGCGAAAAGATTGACAGCAACATCTACAACAAAATCAATAATGCAAGATGTGTTGTCACGCTCAAGCCAATCGACATGCTCCAATTGGTCAAATTGATTCGAGGTGAAAAAATGGACAATGGAGAGGACGCAAAAAGTTTTGCCCACAAAATTATCGGAGAAAAACAATGACCAACACGATCATCCGTGCCTCGGCCGGTTCGGGGAAAACTTACCAGTTGAGCAACCGTTTTTTGGACGTGATCTTCGGCGGGGAGTCGGTGGAGGAGTCGCTCGACCGGGTGATGGCTTCGACGTTCACTTGCAAGGCCGCCGGGGAGATCACCGACCGGATTTTCACCAAGTTCGCCGACATTGTTTTTAATCCCAAAGAGCGAGAGCGGCTTGCAAAGGAAATCAATTATCCCTTGGCGGAAAATGTTGAAGTCGAACTGCAAAACCGACTTGCCGATCTTGCTCGCAACATCTATCGCGTTCGGGTCAGCACGTTACACTCGTATTTCAACAAGATCGCGACTGTCTTTGCACTCGAACTGGGTTTGCCGCCGGGCTGGAGCATCATTTCGGATCCGGAGTTTGAGCCACTACTTGTCGAGGCTGTTCACGACGTTTTTACCGAACACAGCAACGCCATCGAACTTATGTCCATCGTGCAACATGGCAGGAGTTCCGCGACCATTGTTACTGACCTCGCAAAGCTTGCGAAGGAATCTCTCCCATTCGTTGAGGAAACCCCGCCTGAAGCATGGAAGCACGATGTTTCCAAAATTCTGAAAAATCCCTCGGAAGGCAATCTCACTGCCGATGAAATCCAGTCGCAACTGGCCGCGATCGAAAGCATTGATGAAGACCAGCTTCCCAAGGCCAAATCCAGGCCATACCCGCCTGTGCAGTATTTCATTGATGCCCAAGCGAAATTGATTGACACAATCACGAAAGGCCAGTGGGACAAGTTTCGCGAAATTCCCCTGGTCGGTGCCATCGCCCCGACACTGATTGATGATCATGCCCGGTGTGTGGTTTCACGAAGCAAGGTTGATGTCAGGTCGGAAGCCCCGCTACTTTTTGACGCAATACGTACACTGCTTCCTTACGCAATTCGGCTTGAAGTCCAGAGTCTGATCGATCAAACCCAAGCGACGTGGCAGTTGCTGCACCTGGTTTCGCAAAAGCTGCAAGTTATTTTGCATCGTGAGCGAAAATTCCGCTTCGACGACATCAGGCGGCACGTTGAGATGTTCAACTTTCGTGACAGACTCGACTCGCTGAATCATCGCCTCGACGCCGACACGAAGCACCTGTTGCTCGATGAGTTCCAGGACACGTCGATTTCGCAGTGGAACATCCTTGAGCCGATGGCTCGCAAGGTCGTGGCCGATCCTGACGGCACGTTCTTCTGCGTCGGCGACGTCAAGCAGGCGATTTATTCCTGGCGAGGTGGTGTCGCGACGATTTTCGACACGATTCAAAAACAGTTCAAAGATTTGTCGGCCCCCATTGAGTCAAAAAAAATGGCACAAACCCGCCGTAACACTCAGGCGGTTGTCGATACGGTCAACACGCTGTTTGGAAATATCGCGAGTAACGAAGCCGTCGGTCACGCCTCAATGAAAGCGGGTCAGGAATGGCAGGGGCGTTTTGAGTCACACTCCACCATCCATGAGCAGGACGAATTTCCGGGCTATTGCACGTTGGAGCAAGTCCCAGACGAAAATCAAGATCGAAACAACCAGGCCGCCCCGGAACAAGATGGCGAAAACGAACCTGCGCCCGGCGATGCTTTAATCAATTATACGGTGGAGCGAATTGACAATATTCTCAAAGACAAGCCGTCATTGAAAGACGGTATCGGTGTGCTGGTTTTCACGAATAAAACCGCTGAAAAGATCATCGCGAAACTCAAGGAACGTGGCATTGAGGCCAACGGTCGCGGGCGGTCGTTGAGCAGTTCGCTTGCCGTCCAGCATGTTTTGTCGGCTCTGGCACTCGCCGATCATCCGGGCAATACAATTGCGTCGTTTCATCTCACCAACAGTCCGCTTGCCGTTAAGTTGGGGTTGCTGAAAAAAGATACAAACGAGATGCCTGTGAAGTATTATCCCGCAAGTCAGGCATCGCGTGACATCCGGCGGGAACTGCTCACGAAGGGTTACGGCGATGTTGTCAAGGAATACGTTGAACTGCTTGCGCCATCGTGCGACCCCGGCGAATTTGAATGCCTTGAAAAACTACTCGAACTGGCGTATCGTTTTGATGAAACCGCGTCGGGCGTTCGCACGGAAAAATTCGTCGCGATGGTCAAGGAAGCCAGCATCGCAACTTCCAACGCGACGAACATCCAGGTGATGACTGTTCACGGAGCCAAGGGACTTGAGTTTGACATCGTGGTTCTGCCGGAATTGAATCGTCCTATTGATGGTTATCACATCCAAACCAAATTGATACGCGACCATGAAATCTCCGACGATGCAACAACACCGATCAATTTCTTTCTGAGCAAGCCCGGTAAGGACATTCAGGGCTTTTTGTCGGACAAATGCTCAGGTGCAATCGACCGTCAGGTGCAGGGCGAGGTCGAGGAATCGCTGTCGGAACTGTACGTTGCCATGACCCGTGCGATTCACCAGCTTGTGATGATCGTTCCCAATCGAAGCGCAAAGACAATCAAGACGTCGTTTGCCGAAACCTTGCGCAGTGGCCTGAAAGACAAAGGCGTCAGTAACAGTGTCGATGCCACTGTCCTTTACGAAAAAGGTGATAACGAATGGTACAAGCTTATTGAAGAAGATGTCAAAGAAACGGACAAAAATACTTCAAAAACGAAGGTACTGAAGTGTGAGGTGAAGGATACAGAAGTCTTGCACCATGTTTCGCGGGTTGCACCGTCGAGCTTGCACAAGGATGTTCCTGCTGATGTTCCCGCGAAACAAGGTCAAGTGAAGCAACTGGAAGCGGTAGCCGAACCCACGATACCGACAACACAAAAATGGCAGCACGCGTCAGAAGAGAGTGCCATGCTGTGGGGTTCCTGTATGCACACCTGTTTTGAATACGCCGTACAATGGCTTGACCCGGTATCTGACGGCAAACCGCAACTGCTCTGCGATGACGAAGAGCTTCATGAAATTCTCGACGAAATCATCCGAGAAAAAAAGGAAATCAACTTCAAGCCGTGCGACATAATAGCAAAATTTCACGAGAACATCGCAAAACCGGAAATTGTCGGTGTTCTTTCGCAGTCTCGCTATCCGGCTCCTCATGTCATCGTGGAACGCGAACGCCGCTTTGCCGTTTGGCATGAAGGTCAAATCATGCGCGGCTTCATCGACCGGCTTGTCATTGAGCGCAACGCGGCAAACAAGGTCGTTGGCCTGGACATCCTCGACTACAAATCCGACAGCGGTGACACGGAGGCATTGGCTGTTGCTTACCGCGATCAATTGGAGGCATATCGGCAAGGAGTGGCAACGTTGTTTGGTGTCGATAAAGAACTCATCAAGGCAACACTCGTTTTTGTCACACTTGGGAAGGTTGTTGAACTTTAACAGAATATATTGACGTCATCATGGAACGCATATTTTTGGGCTGGGATAAACCGCTTTTGCATCTGGCGGTGGATTATTTGATTGACAAGCACACCATTGATGGTCGGCTTGACTTGAAATCCGTGTCGCTGGTGATGCCGGGGCAACGGGCGTGGAACCGGCTTGAGGAAATCCTTGCCGAACGCGCAGCGAAGATGCCTGACCCGTCCTGGTATCCACCAGAGTTTATGACACTTGATGCGCTGCCGGAGAAGTTTTACAAACTGCAAAAACCCGTTGCCGGGGCGATGACGCAGTGCTTTGCGTGGATTAAAGCCGTCCAGATGCTTCGCGAGGAAGACGAAAACCTGTTGCGTCAATTCCTGCCGACGATCCCGGAACGCTTTGAATCCAAACTGGCATTGGGACGCATGTTGGCCGGGCTGCATTACGAACTGGCCGCCGAGGGAATCGACTTCAAGCGAGTTGCTGAGGTGTGTCGTCAACTGGGAACCGAAGGTGAAATTCCGCGTTGGCAGGCGTTGGCAAGACTCCAGGAGCTTTACGCGAATGACAATCCGAACTCGCCAGGCATTCTGGATCAATGGAAACTTTGGGATTTACAGAGCGCACGACTGTTTGCCATCACACGGCAGACCGCTGAGGAAGAAGCAAAGATTCGCAGTAAACTGCAAAAAGACGGGCGTCATTTTTACCTGGTTGGCCTTGCCGACATGAACAACCTGCAAAAGCAAATTCTCGGTAAGTATTCGGAGTTCATCACGTCGCTGGTGTTTGCGCCACATGACGACCGCGAAATTCAGCAACGATTTGACGATTTCGGTTGCCTTGTCACAAAACGCTGGTACGACACCCCGATAGAGATTGACAAGGCACATATCGAAATCGTCTGGCAACCGGAAGATCAGGCGGATGCCGTGCTGGATAAGATCAACGATCTGGGCGGTAAGTACGCATCCGGTGAAATTGTCATCAGCGTACAAGACAAACAAGTCGTCCCTTTTGTGCAACAACGACTTGCTCAGGTACAAATCCCGTCACATCTTGTCGAAGGAAAAACACTCAGGCAAACCCGGCCGTTTCGTCTGCTTGAATCGCTGTTAAAATTCCTGAAAATGCGGCACTTTCGCGATTACGCCGAATGGGTGCGGCATCCTGATATCGAAGGTTTTCTCTTCGGTCAATTGCATGAGAAGTTCGAGCAATTCAATGTGGTTGTGCAACTGGATGTTTATTACAATACATTCTTTCCGGCCACAGCCGATGATGATTGGAAATTGTCTCTGGTGCCGGCCGACGAAAAAACCGACAAAATGCTGAAGGAACTTCGCGAATGCTGGCGTGTTCTTAAAGAGCTTGTCGGTGATTCACTTGTAGCAATCACGGACGAAAAGAAACCGCTCGCCGAAGGATTACGACAAATCGACATGTTGCTCAAACGGATTTATTCAGGCCGTGTTGAGGAGCAATCGCGTCGTGCAGTGGAACGAATCCGTCGTATTGCCCGAACCATGCGGGAAATGCCGACGGACGGAAACAATGCATTCCACCTCGCTGAGACACTGGAACTCCTGCTACTGGAAGTTGAGTCGGAACGTCTCATGTCGGATAAAGACCCAAAGGCTGTTGAACTGCTCGGCTGGTTGGAAATGCCGATGGATGATGCGCCGGTGGCCATCGTGACTGGCATGAACGACGGTGTAATTCCCTCATTCACCACTTCGGATATTTTCCTGCCGGATCAGTTGCGGAAGGAACTCGGCTTGATGGACAATCGCCGTCGTGCCGCGCGTGATGCCTACAGTCTGACGCTTCTGATGAAAACTCGCGAAAAACGCGGTGACCTTCAGTTGATTGCCGGACGCCGGGCCGGTGATGGCAATCCGTTACTTCCGAGCCGGTTCTTCTTTGCATCGAAGGACAAACTGATCGTTGCCGATCGCTTTCAAAGATTTTTCGCTGACGAGCAACCGAAAGTTTCTTATCTGCTCAACAATGTTCTTGGGCCGGGTTGTACGGAAACGCATTCGTTTGCCATCCCCAATTTGCCGGAATCGCAATGGGCGTTGAAATCCATCAATGTCACGGAATTGGGGCGTTACCTTCCTTGCCCATACCGTTTTTATCTCGAAAAACGGCTTTACTTGAAAACGGTGGATGACATCGCAAGTGAAATGCAAGCGTTCGATTTCGGTAATCTCGTGCATGAAGTTTTGAACCAATTCGGCGGGAGTGAATGCAAGGATTCAACATCAAACAAAGTCATCCGGGAATATCTCAATCACCGGCTTGACGTTTTTGCGAAGGAGCGTTACGGTGACTCACCCCGCGCGGCAATTGTACTTCAAATTGAACGAGCCAGGGCCAGACTCAATGCGTTCGCGAACTGGCAGGCCGAATGGCGACAACGTGGCTATCGAATTGAAAACGTCGAATATGCGCCGGAATGTGAAGTCAAGTTATCGGACGTGCCACTGTTTGGGAGAATCGACCGTATCGACCGAAACGAGAGAACGGGCGAAATCGTAGTGCTTGATTACAAGACAGGTTATCCCATGCCTCCTGAAAAGACTCATCGGAAAAATCAGGAGGAATGGATTGACTTCCAATTGCCGCTCTACCATTACATCCTGCGTCAATCGGGTTACGCCAAACCGGAGGATGCCATCCGACAAGGTTATGTTACGATTCCGCAAAATGTCGAACAGATCGGCGAGCAATTGACCAACTGGAGCAACGAGGAAGTCCAGTCGGGTATTGACGAGGCGGCAAGAATTGTCGAAGAGATACGCAAACTCGATTGGAGGCAAGTTCACCCCAATCCGGTTCCTCCGCCATTTTCGCAGAAATTTGACATCGTATGCCAGAATATTCGGGAGTAACTATGCTTGTCTATCGGCTGTTTTCACCCCAAAAAAACGGAGTCAAACGGCGAAACCGAAGAAAATTGACACCCATTTTTTGGGGTGTAAATCAATCGTCCCACTTGCCCAGCCACACCAATCAGACACAATCCAAATCCACGAGTGTGCCAGTTTTCGTGTCATCAAACTCAACACTTTGTGCCGCGTAGCGGTCAAGTTTGCCACGTAGAAAAACGCGACGTTCAATTTCATAAGTGTATATTTTATAGAGAGTTAAGGTGATAGCTTGCGAGTTTTGAAAGCGGTACATTGAGCAGTCTCTTAATCCGTGGGTCGAAGGTTCAAGTCCTTCAGGGGGTATTTTTCTTTTGACGCAACTCTATAAACAACATAGAGTTGCGTCAAATATTTATCGATGCAATAATGTTTTTTGAAACATGTGCAATGTTCAAGTGCCAAGATTGTGCCAACAAGTTATCGTGATAACGTAGCACTTTGCCATAGAGATTTCGCTATTCCAAGCCGCCTGTATCCTTTTTAACACCTTGTGTTGCCAACGTTTGCGCCCTGTTGCGTCCTTTCGGCCAGTGCGACCGGTTGGCCAAGCCCACGGACTCTTTACCATATCGCGTTTGGGTGAATAGCGAAGCGGTATCTTTTTTTTAGTTGGCATTTCGCAATATTCCATTGTCTTATAACGATTTACGTTGCCAAGCGTCTTTTTGTTAATGAGTCGTTTGGTAACAAATTACCACAAATAGGCACTCTTTTTACGGCACTCGAATCCGTAGGCCGACTGCGAAAAATACTCCCGAAAACGCCCTGCCGAGATGCAATTGGCTGGGCGGTTTTCTGAAATCTTGCGGGTACGTGGGGGGGTAATTTTATGGGCAATAATTGCCCCCAAAACTGCCCCCCAGAACGTTTCCCATCTGCTATACTCATTGGCGTATCATCGAACGCAGTTACCGTTTGAATTACGGCAATGGTACGGTGAATGACGAACGCGAACTGGTGAGCTTGCCCAGCCAGTTTCGCACCACTTATTCCTACAACGGATACATGGAATTGCAAATCGGCTGTGAAGACGAAAACGGCAATATCGAATGGCCATCACTTTGAGGAACGAATAGATGATTTTTGACAACACACAATCCCACATGCCGTTTTTGATGGTTGACGGCGAAGGCAACCGCATTTTGCTTTTCTGCCTTGCGGATGACAGCAATGTCTGGAAACTGCATGTCTCCGTCAACGACGGCGAACCGCAACGAATTGAGACCGGCCTGTCACCTGATATGGTGGAATGCTCACCGACGGCATGGCAGGATGAAACCGGCTGGCATGGCCGTTACCGCGATGCAAAGGGCATCGACCGCCGCTTGGCTCTTTCAACCGACAAGACAACAGCCCAAATGAAGCTCAACGAACTTGTACTACAAGTCGAACGCGAGAAATTGGGCTTGGCCGATGGCACTGAAATCGAAATGAAAAAGCCGATTCAGGTGCATCTCGACGCATACCACCAACATCTGCTTGCCAAGAACGACACACCACGCCATATCAAAGAAACATTGGCACGTATCAAACGTGTTTTGGACGACCGGCAAATCAAAACGGCAATGCAGCTCAAGACCGTTGAGATCGAAGCGTTCATCAATGACATTCGAACCGACTATAACACCTCGCTCGAAACCTGCAATCACTACATGCGATCAATGAAGAGTTTTGCCCGGTGGATGTTGCTCAACGAGCGTCTGTATCGTAACCCGCTTGAAAGCCTGACGATTCTCAATACCCGCACCGACCGTCGCCACGACCGGCGGCCTCTTGCAATGGATGAGTTCACTCGCATGTACGAGGCCGCCAAGACCGGCCCAC
This sequence comes from Planctomycetaceae bacterium, assembly GCA_009776995.1. GTDB lineage: Bacteria > Planctomycetota > Planctomycetia > Pirellulales > Thermoguttaceae > WRMR01. Next base: position 8,340 of record WRMR01000162.1, read on the forward strand.
CCGTCGAAGGCATCAGTGGCCATGACCGTGCCATGCTGTATCTCTTGGCGGCATGGACGGGTTACCGGAAGGGAGAGTTGGGCAGCCTGACCTTGCGACATTTCGTTGGCCTTGATACCGAGACGCCCATGATCATTGTCCGTGCCGGTTACTCGAAACGCCGACGCGACGACAGTATGGTCTTGCATTTGGACATCGCCGACCATTTCAAAAAATGGCTTGAGATTCGTCGGCCTGCCAGTGACGACGAGATTTTGTTTCCCATCTCCGAAACGTCTTGTGGCGTTGAACGCAAGACCTCGGATATGATGGCCTTCGACCTCATGGCGGCACGACAAATTTGGATCGCCGAAACCGACGACGAGGCCGAACAGAAAAAACGCCACGTCAGCGACTTTTTGAAGTACCAGGACACCGACGGCAAATTCGCCGACTTCCACGCCCTCCGCCACACGTTCATTACCAACTTGAGTTACGCCAACGTCGCACCCAAAACCGCCCAAATGCTGGCAAGGCACTCCGACATCAAGTTGACCATGCAAATCTACACCCACATCAACGCCCAGGAACAAGCCGACGCCATAAAATCCCTGCCGGGATTGACGCCCAAGAAAGACGAAAAGGCGTAATTGGGTTGCCGTCCGAACAACGAAAACCGCTCTGGCAACGCATGTTGGCAGGGCGGTTGGCGGTTCTTGACAGTTATGCTCTACGTCAAGGTCTGACTGAACAAAAAAATATGTTTTTAAGTCCACCATAGGCTTTGAGTTTCAGAGGCTTCAGGCAGGGCGATCACACCACGATTGCCGATTGTTTTTCACCACGAAGCACGAAGATGTACGAAGTTTTCAATCGGGCTCTTCGGCAATTGTTTCTTATACGAATGGAAAAAAAAAACACTTGCATCACGGCAGAAAATAGATTACTATTGAACAGGTAAGGTATTAGTGACTTGTCATCATTTAATCTTGAGATCGCTCAGGAGAAATGGCTATGGAAAAAAGAGACTTTTTTATCAGCTACAATAAAGCGGACAAGGCGTGGGTGAAGTGGATCGCAGGCGTCTTGGAAGAAAACGGCTATTCCACCTACCTTCAAGCGTGGGATATTCGACCTGGCGATGATTTTATCGCCAAAATGAACGAGTTTCTGGAAAACTCAATGGGATATATCTCCGTTTTTTCACAAGACTTCAAAGATTCGCCCTACTGTCAACTTGAGTTAT
>WRMR01000163.1 GCA_009776995.1 Planctomycetaceae bacterium
CGCCCGACTTATGACGCATACTGCGGAACGGGCTACGAAAGCATGGCACGATTGGCCGCTGGCAACCCGGAACTCTGGCGTGACATCCTCATTTCCAATCGTGAAGCCGTTTGCCGGGTCATCGATGTTTTTGAGCAAACTTGCCGGAAACTGCGCAACGCATTGATTCAAAACGATCTTGACACGGTCACATGTTTTCTCGAAAACGCGAAAAAGGCAGTATAAAACGAGAGAATCAGATACCACCCTGACTTGAACGACAAGCATCAACACAAAGGCATTCAATATGAGCAGAATGACACAAACATTTGAGCGGCTCCAACAGAAAAAACGCGTCGCGTTGATTGGTTTCATCACGGTCGGCGACCCGGATTTTGAGCAGTCATTCGAGATCATCAGTGCCGCCTGCGACGCGGGACTTGACGTGCTGGAGCTTGGTATCCCCTTTTCCGATCCGACCGCCGACGGGCCGGTGATTCAACGAGCGTCGCAACGCGCCATTCAGTCGGGCATGACTCTCGAAAAGGGATTGCGCTTTGTGCGGCAGCTTCGTGAAAAGCATGACTTGCCGATCGTGATTTTCAGTTATTACAACCCGATCCTCGCAATGGGGGCCGAACGGTTTGTCACGGACGCGATTGACGCCGGGGTTGATGGTCTCCTGGTTGTTGACTTGCCAAGTGAAAATGCAAACGAACTGATGCAATTCGTCAGTCCTGAGCAAAACTTGCATTTTATCCGCCTCATTTCGCCGACAACCGAACCGGCACGACGGTCGGAAATTCTTCGCGAGGCGAACGGTTTTGTGTATTGTGTTTCGCGGCGCGGAGTCACAGGAGCCAACACAGGAGTCAGCAGAATTGACTGGCACGAACTTGAGCAGGAAATGACCGCCATGCGTGCGGAAACGACTGTGCCACTTTGCGTCGGTTTTGGGATCAGTACGGCGGATGACGTGCGTGCCATTGCCAAAATTGCCGACGGCGCGATTATCGGCAGTGCCTTTCAACAAGTGATCGAAGATGACCCTAAAACCGCGAAACTCAAGATTTATGCCATGATCCGCGAGTTACGTGAGATTGTATGACTTTACATGATTGCAGTAACAGATTCCATAAAAGCTCACTACCCCCTGTTGACAAATCACACAATTGAATACAATATCACAAAATCCAAGGTGAGGGGGGATTAGCTCAGTTGGGAGAGCGTTTGGCTGGCAGCCAAAAGGTCATCGGTTCGAGCCCGTTATCCTCCATTTTGACTTTACGTCAAATCGGCGTAAAATAAGTCTATAGTGGTCAAGAGTTTACGCAAAAACTCCTGGCCGTTTTCTTTTTGGCTGTACTGGTTTCAAACTCTGGCCGAAAGCGCAAAACCGCGCAAATAGGCGCAGTCTCGCGCACCCACGACCGAGAACGTGGGAGTGAACGGGTTTCTGGCAGTAAACTCCAAGAAAATCAGCGAACATTCGTACTGGTTTCATTTGTCAATCGATGAACGAGTGGTTGTCGGCCAAAAGGCGATCAATCATTTGATATAACTTGCTTGATATAATGAGTTTACTAAAATCGCGGGAATCGATTGACTTTTGGCTGACAACCACACGACGTTCGGTTTTCGGGCTTTCGCCTTTGCCGTGTACCACTTCCCTCCTTTTCGCCGCACACGTTGCCCCGTGTGGGCTTCTTTTGGCTCCCGGCAAGGAGGTTTCCCAACCCTTGTCGCCCCCGGCTTGTCGGGCGTTTTTTTTCGTGTGACTAAACAAGGTTCAACATCACTCACGACTTGACACAACAGATTGCACAAAACGTAAAATCTGACAGGCAACGAGGCAACGATCTTTTCGCTGCCGGGAATCGGCTTGGCATCCAGCATCACTGTACCGGGATTCAGGTTGCCGTAGAGGATCGTCTGCCGGATGCCATCGGGATTCATGGTCCAAAGATGATGAAAATCTTCCTGGCTGCGGTCAACATATTCCCAGCGCGTATAAATCACTTGACCGCTCGGCAGCATCCACGGCAAATTGTCATGTTCGATGTTGCCTGAAAGTTCCCGGATATTGCCGCCGTTGGCGTCGCAGCGGTACAACACGGCAACCGGCGTCATCCAGCAGTTGACCCATCGCCGCGCCCGGCTGGAAACGAACATGATGTCGCCGCTCGGAAGATAAGTCGGCTCCATGTCATCGAATTCACCGAAGGTCATCTGCCTCAATCCGCTACCATCGATATTGATCTCGTAGAGATTAAAGAACTTTGAGCCTGCAGGTCTGTACGAAAAGAGAATTTTTTCGGCGTCGTAATGGACAATCGGATCTCGCACAACTCCTTCGGGATCATCCAGCAACGTTTGAACATCTTGCGTGTCAAGATCGAGAATACAGAGTTTTCCCCCTACGTTTGGGTAGGGCACTCTGTTCTCGTCGTCGGCGTAATACCCGAAACTGGCGTACCAATGTCCGTCGATACCGAAGGGACGCACGGCAAAGACGATTTTTTGAACGTCGCGCATGGGACCGGCCCGAAATGGTGCGAGAAGCTCAACTTCCGGACGAACTTGTTCAGTAAGCAATGGTTTGTTTTCTTTCCGCAGGGCGACGTAATCATACATAATCCAGCGGTTGTTGAGCAGTCGAATGGTCATTTCATTCTCACCCTCTTTGAGCGATCCTGCGGGAATCGGAAACAGCATCGACCCGATTCTGCCGCGTGCCGTTGGGTTGTAGAGGTGATCGAGGTTGGCAAGCCCTCTGGGAACCTGCGCCGGCAATGCCGTGCCGTTGACAGTAACTTCCACCCTCGGCGTACTGTTGCTCGTTGCCATGTACCCGATCACAAAGGTCAGCGGTTCCGGGTTCGGCTCGGCGTCGAACTTGATTGTAAAGGGATGGACGAGTCCGCCCCAAGCCCAGAATTGGTCGGCGGAACCGGGATCGGGGATTACTGCCAGGACTCGACACCCTGTGCCAAGCCGCAAATGTGCGTTGCCGGACGAGCGGGCGCAAAGGTCAAGGTGCGTCTCGAAGGCAGACGACACTTGCCGACTAGCAAAGTCGAGCGCATCTGATTTTCTGATTGTCAAAGAGCGGTTGCCGCTCGCGCTATGCGCGAAGGGCGGATTTTCGGTTGTTTTTGTCACGACTGAAAGTGAGACGATTGATTTCTGCAAGGCTCCTTGATCAATACCTCCCGTTTTCACGCTTCGATTCGGCGGTTTCCGCGTCTGTCAAAGGTCTTGGACAAGGGTACCATGACCGCCTCGCCTTGCGGAAGACTCCCCAGCCAAAGCCTACCGACGATTCTTTTCCCGATAGACAGATATTGCATTTCCTTTGAGAACTTCGTCGATCATCGGGTAGGCCAATTCACCGTGCCATTCGTGACCAGCGTCCCAAGTATCTTGCGAGACAACGTCTTTGGCCCCGAACACGGCATATCCATTGCGGATTTTCGCAAAACCGTCACGACAATGATGGATCGGGAAACACGGGTCACGCAGTGAACTTTCAAAAACCACCGGTCTCGGTGCCAATAGAATATTGATCTCACAGACATCCATCAGGGTAAAGAAACCCGGAAGCTCCCAACACTGGCAATTCGGAACGGACAGGCATCCTTCAGTTGTACACATCCAGCCGCTGACAATCGCCGCTTTCAAGCGAAGATCACATGCGGCAAGCCACATCGTCCATTCGCCACCCATGGAAAGACCGCCAACTCCAAGTCGCTCCTTATCAACCTCCGGCCGGGATTCCAAAATATCAACGAGTCGAATCAGGTTCCAAAGTTGCATACCTGCATAGTCGCGGTGTTCCAACGACGGGGCGAGTACGACATATCCTCCCCGCGCAAAATCGTCGGCAAAGGCACGATACAACACTTTGGGATCGTCAAAGACCGCGTCTTCATTTCCGCCATGACCGTGGAGTGCAAGGATTGCGGGAAACGGGCCGTTCCCTTTGCCTTTCGGAATGGTGAGAATCGCCGTTTTTCGCTCGCCTTCGTTACCCATGTAAGAAATACGATGTTTCGTATAAACTTCGAGTTCTTCCGTCGATTCGATTTTCACGTCAAGCGGCAATTCCTCCGTGCTTTTGCGTGGGCAAAGGGCTTCCACATAACCGAACAGTTTTTCCCGCGCCGCATTTTGCCACTGTAGAGCCTCTTCCGGCGTCGTGGCCGTAAAAGACATTTCAAATTCTTTGGGGAGACGTTGCAACCCCTCCTGTGCCGCTACCGTACACGCCAACGCCACAATGAATGCAATCCCCAAACAAACATACGTCAGATATGATCTCATAAAAACACCTCGCAGTTGAAATATTGCAGAAAACACATTACACTCATTTTTTTATCAGGACAGGATTCAATAAACTCATGAATCTCTCATTACTTCGGGACCTGGTTTGGCTTATAGTTCTCCGGCACAAGTCTTCTGAAAGACCAACCGATAGAGAGTTTGTCATTTCGGAATGATCATCCTTTTGATCGTCATTGTCGTTGATCAAAAATCAACGTTTTGATGTTTTGGCATAGCCATCGAACAATTGGTCAATCTGTTCCGCAGAAATCACGGAATCATGCAACAGGAGTCGATAGCAAAACAACAAGGACTCGCCTTTTTTGACGGTCACACGCCCATCTTCACCCGTCTGAAATTCCGTCAACGCAAACGGGTTGGCATCCAAAAGACCGTAAGTTCGCACATGCCACCAAGTGGGATATCGAAAACTCTCCGGGTGATTCATGACCGTAATGCCAAATGGACTCATGGGAGCGTCTTGGTCAGGTTCAAAAGGAGCCAGGGCTTGGTCGTAAACCGGCCCGGTATAATCAACCCAACAGGAACGTTTTCCCCATGCGTCGCCATTTTTCAACCCTTCCGCGTTGACCAGAAGACCACCCCACTTCGGATTTCGCGATTTGGCGTCCACTTCCACTGTTCCCGGCACCCGTATCGCAAACAATCCTTCTTTCGTGTCGCCGAAATGGACGTCGTGTTCAACAGCAAGAATTTGGACGTCATAATCGATATACCAAATCTTGTCTGATATCACACCGAACGTCATGGTCCGAATATCCTGACAAACGACGTCCTCAGGTTTTTCCGATTTTGCCGGATCAACCCAATCGTTCTGAGATTGCAGTACGACCTGATCACGGGAAGATTCCAGAATTTTGACGTCGCGACATCGAATATGGGGGCGGTTCGCACCAATATTCCAAAAATCCACCCCGTTGACATTTCCAAAATGAAACCAGACGGAACGATGGTGATCGTGGTCCCGGCTCTCAAATGGCGCAACAGTTCGGACGGCTTTGAGAATGTCTTCATTCTTTTCCTGATCCGCCATGGGAAATGTTCGTGTTGCGAGTTTTCCTTCCGGTGAATAAAGTGGCCAAATATCCGGCGTGAGTTCACCAACATGACGAAACTCGGCAAAGGGTTGCCTATTGACTTGAATCGCATACCCCGATTCCGTTTGAAACGAAGTCAACTCAACAGTTTCGTCTGCGAAACAAATCGGCAAAAACGAACACGCAATCAATACGGAGAGCCTTGTCATCATGCAATCTCCTCAACGAGATAGGGACTTCTGTAATAACCCTTGACAAGCCGATTGGCCTCGTCGTTATTGACGAAACATTCATTCGCCGTGTCGCAGGTCAGCCACTCACCCAAAATGGTTTCCGACGGGTCAATGCCATGCGCGGCAAGGTGGTCAAGGTATCGCTTGTGCATTTCGACCATCGGGGGATAGTCTTCAATGGCTTTTGTCTGGACACTGATAACGGCCTTACGTCCAAGCCGGTACGAAATATTGCCGGTATGTCCGATCCGGGTTGAAATCTGCCCTTTCAGGATGTCCGCGTCCAGGAGATCACGGTTTCCGGCGCGAACAGCGTCAATGAAGTTGGCAAAATTGTTCCCGCCCCCGTTCCATGACCGGATTTCCTTGTTGTCTTTGTCATACGCGATGCACCTGTTCGTGTGATCGATTCCGACCCAGCCGCCTTCGCAATCGACGACAACACCGTCCTGGGAAAATCCACGAAACTTCAGGACGTCGTTGGAATTCTTCGCCGCGCGGAGATTATGCACTTCGTAAAGAATCGGCACATCCGGGTAATCATAGTAAATGATCTGCGTGTTGGGAACATCCCCTTGATCGTTGAACAGGAATCGTCCGCCCAGGCTGATGACTCGCTGCGGCATTTCTTCGATGTCACCCAGCACCCAACGGGCAACATCGATTTGATGCACCCCCTGGTTCAGCGATTCGCCGTCGCCCATATTCCAGGTAAAGCTGCAATCATACTGCAACCGGTCGCGATAGACGGGGCCATCCTGCGCCGGACCGCACCACAGGTCGTAATTCAAACCTTCGGGCAACGGAAGCGGCTCCTTGCGATTGCCGATCGGCGTCCGGGGTTTGTTGGCATAGGCTGTAACCAGCTTGATTTTTCCGAGATTTCCCGCCCTGATCCAGACAACCGCGTCACGAACCGCACCCAGTGACCGGAGTTGCGTTCCATGTTGAACGATGCGGTGATATTTTCTTGCGGCGTTGACCATCTGACGGCCTTCCCAGATGAAATGCGAAAGCGGTTTTTCGCAGAGGACATGCTTACCCGCCTGACATGCCCAAATGGTATTCAAACCATGCCAGTAATTCATCGTTGCGATGCCCACGGCGTGGACGTCGTCACGGTCATACATGGCACGAAAGTCTTCATAGTGATCCACCTTGTGCGAATAGTTTTTCTCCTGCATCCATTTGGCAACCGCAGCCATGCGAGGCTTGTCCGGGTCGGCCAGGGCAACGACCTTGACGTTGGGCAGTGTGAAAAATGCCGGAACATGCGACGAACTGCCGCGCCCGCCAAGTCCGACGACACCGACAAGGATGGTTTCGTTGGCACCAAAAACGGATTGCGGCACCAGGAAAGGGGAAGCAACGGCCATCGAAGTGAGTGCCGACAATTTGAGAAAATCCCGTCTGGGAATCGACATGGCAAAACCTTTCATTGTTTGTTCGTGAAACCGGGAAGAAACGCTTCCAGTGATTGATAATTTTTACTTTGCAAGTGGTTTGGATTATAAGGAGCAAGCCCCTGGGTTTGTTCGTAGATATCGGCGTCAAGGTACAATTCGTTGCCGGGCTTGAAACCGGGAATCGTCATAATCATGGCAAAAACATTCAAACCCCGATGCCCGACGCCTGGCGGCATGTAAACGAACATGCCCGGTTTCAGGTGATGAATTTCATACCGGTTCAAATCCGCCAGGTTCGGATAGAGGACAATCGCCGGTCCTTCTTCGACCTCAGCCAAGCGGTAGGGTGCCGGATCGAGTACGAGGTAAAATTCCGTTTGGGGAAGCCCGCCTCCAATCGGATTCGGCGGATGAAAATGGGTCGGCGAATTTTCCGCAGGAATATTGACGATATGGTTGTTGAAAAAATTCAAGCCGTCCGCTTCCTCGCCGGGATAATTGGGAAACCACGTGAGAGGGAGTCGGCGGAAAGGATCGAAACCGGGGCTGCATCCGCCTGCTGTGTCCAAGAGATAACGAAGTCGGCGTGCGCTGGAAGTATGGGGTTGACTCTGCATGGCGTTTTCGAGTGAAAAACAGGAAAAACGCCCGCGCACTTTCAAGGTTTCGTCGCCGTGGACGAGGAGTTGATCCCCGATCACCACGGTTTCCCAGGAATCCCTGGTTTTTGTCGAGAATCCCTGCTCGCGATACCGGGAGAAGAGTTGCTCAATTGCCCTTTCGACCTGCGAATCCGTTGCCCAGGGACGCGGTGCCTGTTCCAAAAGTCGCCAAAGCTCCCCGGCAATGTCTCCGCAAAAATATTCGCTATCAGATGAAAGCCTTCCCAAAATGGCGTCAATCGGCGGAAGGGCTTTTGGGGAAATAGAGGCATGTCCGGCGGCGATTGTTTCCAAGAATGTCTTGAAACCCGGGTCAACCGGATCGGCCTGATAAACTCCGGTCGGCAACGGCGTGCCGTCACCTTCCTGAGTTCGGTAACCCGCCGGGAAAAAAACTTCGCCCTGACCCTGGTAGAGGCAAAAGAAACGTTGCCCGTCGTTGTCGGTTTTCAGGATGGTTTCACCCTGAACCTCAATGCGGGAAATTTTGAGAAAAGGGTAATCCCGCTCCATGCGGTTTTTGATAACCTGAACATGATCTTCATTGTTGAAGTCGAGTACAAAAGGCTGGGGCGTCATGACTTCCTGGGCGTCTTCCGCAAAAATCCATACCATGCCCATGTTCAGCAAGAAACATGATGCCAAACCACATAAGATGTCACACTGTCGAATCATGGATGAGGGCTTTCTGTCAAAAACCTTGGGCATCAATTGTCCGTTGATGTTACCAATGGCTGAAAACAACCGGAGCGTGGCCGGTTCAAAACAGTAAAACCTGAAACGACCAAGCCCGGATCAATCCTGAACTCCGGCCTGTCATTCTATTATGGAACTCGTTCAAATACAATACCCAACTCTTTTTTTCGCCGGGTTTGACCTCAAAAGAAAGTCCCGCCGTATTCACTTCGGCATACTTGGGGGCAAAAGGGGGCGGAGGCACGCACTCGTTCATGCGTCCCATCTCTGCAGGCGAGGGTGCATCATGGCTAATGAAACCGCAGTAACTTCCGAATGGAATCCCATCCTCGGGTTTTTCAGATTAGAGTTGAAAACTTCCTTTTTCATCAAGCCTCCCAAGGACACTGGCAGTACCTTGTTCATAAATATGTACGTCCCCCGGTATCGGGGGTTCCATCCGGGAAAGTCACAGTTCCACTCACTTGCGCATTGGAATTGCACCCAGCAATGAAGAGGAGTGGGAACGATAACTGGATCATCAAATTTTTCTGCATGAAACAGCCTTTTGTCTTGTTGAGTATTCCAACCGCATTATGGCCAAGTATGGGTTCCACCGGTATTCACGGTCGCCAGGGCTTCGAGTACGGTCATCGAAGCTGTTGTGCCGAGAGATGGAACGGAACCGTCACGCAAACAGTCGCGAAAACGTATCGGAATCAGGCGAGCAACGTAAAATGGCTTGTTCAGCATGGGTTTCGATGCGGATTTTCCAGGACATCCGGCATTTCTCAGAAAAAGTTTGGATGTCACGCAAATGTCACGCCGGATTTTGTAACGAAAGTATAAAATGAAAGACACGGCTGAAGGCTTCTTGGCAATCATTGGTAACGGAATTGGTAAACGCAAGCAAATACAGGGGTTGAAAAGATAAATTTTCAAAAAAATTTTTTCGACTCCCAATACGTAATTTGCGGCACATCGTCCATTTTCAAAAAATATTTTTGCATGGTAGCGCAAAAGTAATGCTATTTGCCAAACCGTCTGAATTTCAAAAACGAGCTAATTCTACTGTATTAACTAGCCTTGACGCGATTTAAGTTATTTGTTATAAACGCTTTCCGGCGCGAAAAAGGAGTGATTTTCAGCATGGAAAGCAGCAATGGGAAA
>WRMR01000164.1 GCA_009776995.1 Planctomycetaceae bacterium
ATACCAAAGACCAACGGTTGCGATTGGCCGCGCTCGATGTCATCGGCGAACGTCAATTGGCCGCCGCGAGTGACAAAGTAAAATCGCTGTTCGCCGATTTGGACGCGGAAATTCGCACGTCGGCCTATCGCGCGTTTGCGTATTGCGTGACAGCAAGTGTGGACGACATTCGCGCCATGCTTGCCCAATTGAAAAAAGCGGCAGAAGGGGAACAGGTCGTCGTTCGCGAATCGCTGACGACTTTGTGCCGCAAAACCGCTGATCGGGAAACGGCGGTGGAATTGCTCACAGCAGAGATCAAAACAACAGATACGGCGACAAGTGGTTTTTACCTCGACCTGCTGTTCCAACTGGGCGGTGAGAAAGCGGCGGCGGCCATTGCGTCGCTTGCGATGGGAACCAATGATGCTCTTTGTGACAAGGCCACGCAGTTGCTCGGCCGCTGGACAACGCCCGATGTCGCGCCGTACTTGTTTGAAATCGCGGAAAAGCATCCCAGCGAGCGGTACCGGGTTCGGACATTCAGCGGTTACCTCCGCGTCATCCGGCAAATGGGCTTGCCGCTTGAGCAAAAAGTGCAAATGGCGGAAAAAGCCCTTGCCGTTGCGCCCCGCGATGCCGACAAACAGCGGGCGGCGGAAGTCCTGATGCGGTTCCGAACGATGATGCGAGGCACGGCGATTTTTGACGGCACAACCTTCGACGGCTGGGAATTTCGCGATAACGCGCAGTGGTTTCGCATTCAGGACGGTGCGATTGTGTGCGGTTCGCTTGAGGAACCCATTCCTCGCAATGAGTTCATCACGACGACAAAAGAGTATGGTGATTTCACGCTTCGCATTGAGTGCAAAGCCATCGGCAAGGGATGCAACGGCGGTGTGCAATTTCGCTCCGTTCGGGCACCCTCTGATGGTAACATGCCCAACGAAATGATCGGTTACCAGGCCGACATGACCGATGACGCCGCGTATTGGGGTGCTCTTTACGACGAGTCACGCCGCAACCGGTTTTTGGCCGAGCCAGAACGGGAATTGGTCAATTCGCTTTTCCGACCGAACGACTGGAACGAATATGAAATCGTTTGCAAGGGCAACAACATCAAGCTCTTCCTCAACGGTACCCTGACGGTCGATTACACGGAAACGGACACGAACATCCCTGTGCGCGGCTTCATCGGTCTGCAAATCCACGGCGGTCCGCCCGGCGAAACATGGTATCGGAATATTCGGATGGAAGAGTAGTGCTGCAGAAAACGACCGCTGTTCCACGTTTAGCCGCCGATCCTGGGTCGGCAAAACAAGTTTAGCCGCCGATCCTAGTTCGGCGAAGAAAGTTAACACGATGGCGATTGACGTAACATGTCCCGGATGTTTCAAGCGGTTTCAGGTCAGTGACCGGTACGCCGGCATGAAGGGTCCCTGTCCCAGTTGCAATACGATCATCAACATCCCCAGGGACAAGATCAAAATTGCCGAGCCGGACGAATTTGAGTCGGGCGGCAAAACGATCAAGGGACGTGCCATCCTCAAGCCGATTGACCGCAAAGTCGCGGCCATTGGCGGTCACGAGCTGGGGATCATGGCCTTGGTTGCCGTCGGCGTGTTCGGTCTGGCAATGCTCATCGGGCACTTCAGCGTGGACATCGGCATTTGGGGTGTCCGTGCCTTTGCTCTGCCAGGAACGGCAGGCGTTGCGTTCGGGATCGTGATTTTCGGCTACATCCTGTTGCGGAGCGGCGACGAACTGGAATATTATGAAGGCCCCGATCTTTATAAACGCGCCGCTCTCTGTGCCGGGGCATACACGTTGCTCTGGGTCCTCTTCGAGATGATCGTGAGCTACCTCAACGCCCAGGGAACCATCGTACTCTGGATTTACCTCGCGCCGTTCATTGTCGTCGGCGTCATCGCAGCCGCAGCCCTGTTTGACCTCGATTTTTCAGTGGCCACGGCGCATTACTTCCTCTTCTTTTTCGCGATCATCTTCCTGCGCTGGGCCATCGCCTACGGCTGGCTCTGGTCCGCAGTCACCATAGCCTCGGAAGCCATCGTTCCGGGCTCCAGCGGTGGAGGCCACCGACCGCCCCCGCCCCCGCCGGGAATTTAGAGCGAGCGTCGTATTCCAAACGCGCTTGAGTTTTCCGGAGGTATCATGCTTTGAGTTCGTTAATTACGCTCTCATTGCATTGGATTTTCGTAACATTTCAGCCGAATTTTTCTTGCATAAGAATGCTTGAAAACACACAAATGATGCATCACAGGCAATGAACAATGGGATCAATACACTGATTGAGTGCTTGTTACAATTGCCCAAATTCACGCCAGTCATTTGGCAGAATAGTTAGGAGTCTCGTCAAAATAACATTTACCATTGTACGTCAAGGTATGTTAAGATTTCTTTCATGGCTGTATGTCATGGAAGATATTATTGCAAGGAAGAATCAAGTATTGAAAGTTTATGTGAGATGGAAGAACACAATATTTATCCGACAAAACATAGAATCAGCAACGAACAACTTGATTCCCTGAACATCGTTCGCAATGATCTTTTGGGAAAATGGAACGATACAACAAAACCAAAATTAACGTACAACTTGAAACCGGGGCTATGATGGCATCCTGGCAAACCTAAAACCAAAAAATGTATTTTCATGCCCTGGTGTGCTTTGCGAAAATCTTTGCACAGCCTGGGGTTGTTTCACAAGGAAAAATGACTGCCTTTTTTTATGAAAAAATTACTCGAAGACAAACTCGCCCGATTTATCGAACTTGAACGTCTGATGGCCGATCCCGACGTGCTGGCTGATTCCGGCAAAATGCAGATGGTTGCGCGGGAGCATGGACAAATTGCAAAGCTGGCAACAAAATATCGGCGTTTCAAGCAACTCAACGAGCAAATCGAAGAGGCCAATGAATTACTCAAAGGCGGTGACCCTGAACTCAAGGAACTGGCCGGGTTGGAGTTGCCGGAACTGAAAGAGGAACGAGAATTGCTTTGGAACGAGTTGCTCGACATGACCATCGGCGGTGAGGATGCAAACCGGGCCAGTTGCATGATTGAAATTCGCGCTGGAACAGGCGGCGACGAAGCGGCTTTGTTTGCCCGTGATTTGTACGACATGTACAAGCATTATTGCGAATCACAGGGGTGGAAGGTCGAACTCATGTCGATGAACCCGACCGAGTTGGGTGGTTTCAAGGAAATCGTGTTGGCCATCGACGGCGAAGGCTGTTTCCGGCACCTGCAATTTGAAAGCGGCGGCCATCGTGTGCAGCGTGTGCCTGAAACGGAAGCGAAAGGCCGTATCCACACGTCGGCGGCAACTGTGGCCGTCATGGCCGAGCCGGAGGACATTGAAGTCGATCTCCCGTCAGACAGTTACCGACTCGATAAATTCTGCGCCAGCGGTCCCGGCGGACAGCACGTCAACAAAACCGAATCGGCGGTGCGACTGACACATCTTGAAACTGGTATCGTCGTCAGTTGCCAGGACGAAAAGAGCCAGCACAAGAATCTGGCCAAAGCCCTGCGCGTGCTCAAGTCGCGCGTTTACGATCACTTCCGTGAAATCGAGGACAAGAAACGCTCCGAGGAACGCAAGACGAAAATCGGAAGCGGCGACCGCAGTCAGCGGATTCGCACGTACAATTTTCCGGAAAACCGCGTGACTGATCACCGTATCAACCTGACCGTCTATAAACTCGACACGATTCTGAACGGACGGCTGGAGTACATGGTCGATGGCCTGCTCGAATACGAACGCCAGGAACTCCGCAGCGCGTTCTCGCCGGGAGAGTGAGGTCAGCGAAGACTGAAATACCGAACGATGTCATTGTTGGCAGTCCCGGTCAGTCGGGCTTCCGGTCGTTGAAATTCTTGAGTAGCCATGTTCGCGTTGAAACATTGATCACATATCCCGTCGTCATCATGCCAGTTGCCTGCGCAGGAGATACAAAGGTCATCTCCGCATTCAGGGCAGTTCCCACCTTCGCCAGAGACAAAGTCTGCGGGTTGGCCGCACCTGTCGCATTTTATGTCATTTATGCTATTCATTGTTCCCTCCTGATTTCTAAAATTGTATGCGTTCACGGCGTGTCACCAAAACTATTTGCTAAACTGCATCATCATGTCAACGGCAGACTTGCCTGAAGACGGCATAGTCGTAGCGGGAGGAACTTGCATGGCAGGTCTGGGAGTTGCGGCTTCCGTTTCACCACCACCGCCGCCATATCCGCCCATGCCACCATGGCCGCCCATGCCTCCGCGTTGTGCTTTCATCGGGCCGCCCTGACGCGCCCAATCATACGGGGTTTCGCCGTCATTGTTTTCCGTCGCGATGGAAGCCCCGTTTTCAACAAGCAGTTCCATCAATTTCCGGCAAAAGTTACGATTGGCTCCGCCGGTTTCGTATTGCAGCCGGATGTTGAAATGACCTTTTTGAATTGCTTCCCCCGTCGCACTGGCGGCATAATGCAAAAGGGTGTTCCCTTTTTTGTCCGCCTGTTTGACATCGGCACCGGCTTCGATCAGTTTCGTAAAAAGGGCGATGCGACGGTCATCAAACTTGCTTTTCGCATCGGCATCATCCTTTGATTCACTGACTGGCTCCGTGACGATCTCATCATCATCAATTTCTTCTTCAACTTCACCATCATCCAAATCATCAGCATCATCGTTCTGCGCAATTTCATGACACATAAACATGGTAAACAGCAAATAGTTGAGTGCCGACCAGCCGTTTTTGTCCTGCGCGTTGATATCAACACCGTCTTCAAGGAACATGGCAAGCAGTGTCTCGAAATCCGTGAACGGCGGCAGTGGCTCCATTTGCGTGAGAAACAGTGTGTCCAGCACCGAGCAACCCGATGGGTCACAGTAATTGACGTCGGTTCCGTGATCGAGAAACATGCGGCAGAACCCAACCGTTTTGCTTTTGCCGGCTTGAGTGCCTTGTGATGCCGGCAGACTGATCGGTTGCGGGAGGGCAAACGGTTCCTGACGATTCCGGGCAATCACCGGTTGGATCACATGGGAGTAGGGTCCTGTGACGGTGAAGGGCATGCGTTTCATTTCAAACGCGTTAATATTCTTGTGATAGACAAGCGGCTTGCGGTTTCGCAGCAATTCCTGCAAGACGTTGCGCTGTTGCGGATTGAGCGTGTTGGGATCGAATTTGCGTTCAAACAGAAAGTCGCAGAGTTCCTCCGATTGCGATAAGGCCGCAACGAAAAGAATATCTGAAATATTGACATTCGGATCATAGCGGCCTTCGAGTTCGGCACCGGCATCGACCAATATCCGGCACATCGCGACATCATCAAGACACGCGGCAAAGTACAACGGGACATGAATCACGCCGTTGAATTCGCCCGGCAAACAGACATCGGCACCTTGGTCGATCAGTGCGCTGACGACTTCCTGATTCCGGTTTTGGATGGCCAAAAACAAGGGAAGCGGGTTTTTCCCCCGCACGGCAGCCAGATTGTTCGGACTGAGGCAGGCCAGGATGCTCTTCGAGGTTTCGGTGTGATTGTTGATAACCGCCGCCTCGAAGGGGGTCAGTGAATCGGACTTGGCCTGGTTGATGAAATTCGGGTTTGCCCCGCGTTGCAACATCATCCGACAAAGTTCCGCCTGGCCGCTGCACGCGGCGTAATACAGTTGTGTGTAACCGTCCGGGTCCACGTCATTGATATAATAAGCCGCCTTGTCGAGGATTTGCTCACAAACCTCAAGATCACCCGCCTTGACGGCGGTGGCAAAAAACCGACGCACCAAATCATAAGCCGCTGCGGTTTCCGGCAACTCGAATCGGACTTGGATTTTATCCGTGACGATTTGCGTTTGCTCTTCGGACGGAAAACCGGCATCCCCAGCAGGGCTTTGCGCCGACACGGTCCACTGATTCAACGTCAGGAAAAACAATGTCATCAGCAGACAGCTTTTTCGCAGAGAATCAAGTAAAGACATTTTCGTTCCCTTTCTTTCAGAAGACGAGAAGATGAATTGAATGAGATTAATTGCGGAGTAACCCGCTTTTCACCACGAAGAAAATGACAGGAAATAGATTTCTCGCAGAGACCGCCGAGGACGCAGAGATTTTTAACCAATATTTCTTTGCGGCCTCTGCGTTCTTTGCGCGAAACAAAAAAACTTCGTGGTTCCTGGTGGCTTCGCGGCGGGATTACACCTGCGATTTCGGCGACGGCTTGAGGACAATGTTAATGATCTTGTTGGCCGTGTCCTTGTATTTCGGGTTGCCGCTGAGTTCCTTCCACTCGGGGCTGGAGGCGAACTTGCTCCAGGCGGCGTCTTTTTCCTCCGTGTTTTTGAAGCCGAGCATGTAAGTCAGGTTCGGCATCATGCGACCGGCCAGCGTTTCCCCGAAAAAGACCGGTGACATGCCGTATTTTCGGAACAGTTCAAGTTCGCCGTCGGTGTCGAACATGGCAATCTTGGCGGCGTTGCGATCAATGTTGTAGCTCTTGTAGAAGCGGATTTGCAACAGGCGGCTCGCTTCAAGCGTCGGCACCTCGATTCGCGGGCAATTGGGAAAGCCGTACATCAGCGTGCTTTCGCACGTCTCGTAAACCGGTTCATTCATCGGGGCTTCGAAAACGTCGGTGGCAGCGGACATGAAGGCTTCGTCGGCCAGCAGTCTTGACGGCGCGGCCGTCAATTGCCTCATGTTGCCATACTGGCAAAGCAGATAGACCTTGAGGTTGTTGGCAGCGTCGTAATTGCGGTCACCGGCATTGAGTTCGGCACTCGTTTCAAACACACCAACCGGTGTGATTTCCTGGCGGTTCAGCGCAGGAATCATCGCGCGGTCAAGAATGGCGATCAGTAGTTGCTTCTTTTCGGCAGTCGCGCAGTGATATTCGCGAAATTCGATGAAAGCGCGATTGCTTCTGCTTCCGGCGGTGGGTTGTGCCAGAGCGGTTCCGGTCGCGACGGTGGCCATTGCCCCGGTCGCACAAGCGGTTTTCAAAAAGTCACGTCGTTCCATTGGGGTTCTCCTTGTGAGAAAGGGTTAAAAAACAGTTGTCAATTGTCAGTAGTTAGTAGTTTAGCCGGTTGGCATTGGCGGCGATAGACTTTCCCGTCCCTTCAGGAAACTCACCGCACTTCGCTCACTTCGACCACCGTGGGCGAAACGACTTTGAGGACGGTAATCTGCGTTCCGGTGGAAAGTTCTTTCCCGACCGAGATGGCTTCATATTCCATGGTGCGGTGCTGTTGCGTGACGAGGACTTTCCCCACTCCCTTGCCCTGGGCGGGAATGCGCACATAAACCGAGCCGGTTGCGCCAACCAGTTTTTCACCGGAAACATTGCCCTGATAACGCATCGAATCCATCCAGCGGTACAGGAAATACACGAGGAAGACGGCAGCCAGTCCGGCCAGGACGGCGACGAGGGCGGCGTAAAGCGGATTTTCTGTCCCGATGAGCGTACCCCATCCGGCAAGTCCGAAAAACGTGATGCCCGCAACCATCGTGCGAAAGGAGATGACCTTGAATATGTGAAATCCGGACGAATGGCTGTGTCCAACCGCACTATCGCCCGTGTCAAAATCACCGGTGTCAACATCAACGTCCGTTTCGGTATCGCCAAACCCGATCACGGACAGAAGTGTTTGAATGACGAGAATCGTTCCGCCCAAAACCGAACAGAACATAAAAACAGTTTCCATGATGCTTCTCCTCATATCGTGGTTTTTTGCGCGAATTTTACCAATGCGTGTGACAGGACACCATGGTAACAGAAGTTCGGAGAAAAATCAACATTCGGCATCTGCCTTGCCCCCTATTGGAACGCTTTCCGCAAAATCACAAAATATTGGCTGTTTTGCCACAATCTGCACGACTCAAAGGCACGATAAACTTGAAAAGGAGGAGGGAACCGCATGTCGAAAAAATCAAAATTCACGCAAAAGACCGGATCGGGCAGTTCAAAGGAACAGAACGTGTCGGGCGAACCGGTTTCACCGCTCAAACAGATGGTCGTGCTTCGGTCGGCAGTGCTTTTTGCGGCGGTCATCGTGATTTTGGCCGGGATCAAGGCCGCCGCCGGCATTCTGACGCCAGTATTACTGGCACTTTTCGTTACAATTTTGCTCCTCGTGCCGCTGCGCTGGCTTTACACAAGAGGCTGCCCGAGCGGCTTGGCCTTTGCCCTGGTTGGTGGGACGATTCTGCTGTTATTCTTGGGACTCGGTTGGCTTATGACCAGTTCGCTGAAAGATTTTCTCCGGCATTCCGGGGAATATTCAGAAAAAATTGTCAAAAATGTCACCGCCATCGAAAACAAAGCCCGTGATTACGGCTTCACACTCGGTTTCACAACGCCGGAGGACAAAGAAGAAACAACAGAATCCACACAACCATTTGAAAATACAGAAAATGGGGAAACTGCTGAAATCACGGAGGACACGGAAATCTCTGCGTCTTCAGCGTTCTTTGCGAGAGACGATCATCCTGCTGACGAAATCAGCAAAATCGACGAGATGCCCCCGTTGCCGGGCTACTCGAAGCTCGATCCGCAGTTGATGATGCGCTGGGTGACTTGGGGGGGTGCGCAATTGAGTCATTTTGGCGAAAATCTTTTGCTGTTTCTCATTATCCTGATGTTTATGATCTTCGAAGCGGCCCGCTTTCCCGCCAAACTCGAAAAAGCCTTTGGCGACAGCCCCATCACGAACGATCATTTTCGCCAAATCGTTGATGACATAAGACGTTACATCGTTTTCAAAGGCATGAGCAATCTGCTTTCCTGCACGGTGGTGACGACTTTCTATTTCATCATCGGCGTCAAATATGCCCCGCTTTGGGGATTGATCGCATTCTTTTTGTACTTTATTCCGAATATCGGAGCAATCATTTCCGCGATTCCACCCTTGCTTTTGATTTTTGTCGATCAGGAAATCAGCGGTGCCGTGACACTCGTGGCCGGTCTGTTGATTATCGAGTCCATTATCGGTTACGGTATCGAACCGCGACTTTTGGGACACGGCCTCGGAATTTCGACCGTTGTGGTGTTTCTGTCGCTGATCTTCTGGGGTTGGTTGCTCGGTCCCATCGGCCTGTTCCTGGCCGCACCGTTGACGATTGTTGTCAAAATCGTCTTGCAAGCCTTCGATGAAACCCGCTGGGTTGCCATCCTGCTCGACGAAAAAGTGCAGAACGCAGAATAGAGTGCAGAATGCAGAGCGCAGAATGCAAAACGCAAAGTTCAAAGTGTTTTTTGCTCTGCTCTCCTAACTCCTATTGCCCTGTAAAAATTAAAAATTGGGATAAAGGGATCGGAGTTTGATACGTGCATAATCGGTGGTAAATTGCCAGTCAACGCCTTTTTGTTTTGTATTGCATTGAGAGTCTCTTTGGAAATAACATCACGTAAAACTCAGACTTTTTGTAAGTTGTCACGATAATGGAAATTTTTTGGATTTTTGTTTGGCGCAAGTCGTCGCA
>WRMR01000165.1 GCA_009776995.1 Planctomycetaceae bacterium
AGAATGAAGAATGAAGAATGAAGAATGAAGAATGAAGAATGAAGAATGAAGAATGAAGAATGAAGAATGAAGAATGAAGAATGAAGAATGAAGAATGAAGAATGAAGAATGTTCCGCTTCCTTATCTTCACTCTGAACTTTGCTCTTTGAACTTTGAACTTTGAACTCTGAACTCTGCTCCGCTTCGACCGCTCCGTTGCACACAAAACTGTTGACCGACATCTCATGCTTTGTAACATGTTTTTGGGGGAGGTTTGTTGCATGATTGCTTCTGTCCTGTGAGGGACAAAGAGGCATCCGCATTTCCAATGTTTTCATGTCATCAATGCCTCTTTGCAATCCGAAAAAAAGCATCAAACCTTACGGCGAAAGCCTGGTCGGTCATTGACGTTCCCGGCTGCTGTTTCTTGCGTTCGCGTTTTTCTTTGCATAAAAGAATGCCAGGGTGCCGATCACGATCATCAAACTGCCGAGGTATTTCCATCCGCGGCCGGGATCGTGGTTAGCCGTCAGCGTCGAAGCGTACAGCGACTCGCGCGGTTGCGTTTCGCCTTCGATGAGATAGCCGCCCTGCCGTCGCATCTCGTATTGTTCCATCCCCGGATGAAACGGCCCCTGGTACGATGATTGAAACACGCGGTACTTGCGTCCGGTCACCTGATCGGCAAACATGCCCGGCTGATTCATGCGGATCAAGACATAATCATGCAGTGGCTCGCGGCCGGTCGTGTCGGCATTGGTATCGTCAATTGGATACACGCTCACGAGGCTCGAAAAATGCGACGGCATACTGATTCCCGGTTCGAGTTTCCGCTCGAACTTGTGCAAAAAGAGCGAAAATCCAAGGTCGAGCCAGGCCATCGGGAACGTCACTGCGACCGTGCGGTTTTGCCCTGACACATAACCCGCCTGGTGTTCCCGCAGTTGTGTTGCCGGGATCAAAAACGGCGTTTTTTGCACCCAATACGTCTCATCGCCGACGCCATCAACGCACACGCGCAGCTTGACACAGGGGACGGTTCCCATTTTGTTTGCCGACGGATTTTTGAAAGGTTCGGCAACCAGTTTCAAGCCGGGGTAATCCTGCGGTTCGTATTTGTTGACGGCGATGTTCAAAACCGAACCATCGTGACCTTGAAGCGGCAACACGGTTTGGTCAGTCGGCATTTCGCCTGACCGCGAATACTTCCAGCCGTCCCAAAAGCGGTAGTACAATTTTTGATCGCGTCCCTGCAAGAGGTCGAGCCGCGGCTTCATCGCACGGTTGAATGCCATCGACGAGGCCTGGTCCGGCTGTTCGTTGATGATCACGTCCGGGTCGAACAGGTGCATGATTTGCATCCCCAACGCATCAGGCACGGTCGAACTCAAGGGGTAATCCCCTGACAACGCAATGATGTAGCGAGTGTCGTCCTCCCGATACACATTCAGAATCATCAGCATCGCATCGGTGCGAAACTGCGTCATTTCGAACGACAGTCCCGTCTCGCCGATGGCCATGCGAATTTGCGCGTTGAATTCCGCAAGTTCCTTGTCCAGCCGTGCAATTTCACTTTCTTTTTCAGCCAGTTGCGT
Organism: Planctomycetaceae bacterium; assembly: GCA_009776995.1. Taxonomy (GTDB): domain Bacteria; phylum Planctomycetota; class Planctomycetia; order Pirellulales; family Thermoguttaceae; genus WRMR01. The sequence continues at coordinate 1,576 of WRMR01000165.1, forward strand.
TTTGATTGTCTCAATATCCGTTCCTTCATCCGGTGCGAGTTGTTGTATCCGCAATCCGGTCGCATCAATTTCCGCCTGCTGTTTCGCGAACAAAGTATCATTGAGCTTCTTGCCGAATTGTGCCTGCCGCTTGATGAGATCGTCCACCGCGATCACGTATTGTGAGCCGCCCACCCGAATCACGACGCTACCCCAGGTTCCCAACGCCTGTTCCTGCGGCAATTCGAGAAAGGCCATCGTTTCCGCGTTCGATTTCGTCAACCGATACGTGATTCGCTCTTCGGGCAACGAGGTCAGGTACGGGTCTTGCCCCCGACTATCCTCCGACACCAGACCGAGCGGCAATTCGCGTGTTTCCCAGACTTCGGGCTTCAGGCTTCGGGTTTCAGGGTTGGTGTTCGTTGCTTCATCCTCCAGCCCAACGTCTGTAGTCTGAACCCCGATCTTTTGTATCCTCAACATCAGTTGATCCGCAGGTTTCATGCGCGAGTCGGCCAGGTAATCCAACAATTCCACCCGAATGCCGTCCTGGTCATACACCGTTCCCTGGCTGCGTTTGGCCAACTTGAGCAACCAGGAAACCGGCCACACCGCTTGATCACGCCAATTCATTGGGCCGAGTGTTACGGGAACGCGTTCGCGGTACGTGTTGGCGAGCGTGTCCAGGTCCGGTTGCAATTCCACCCCCGGCGGCTTGATCTTCGACCGGTCGCGCAAGACGTCCAGTTGCTCACGAGCCATACGTTCATGCTCAAGTTCGTCCGAACGTCCTGCGATCGCTCCATGACTGTCGCGGCTCTGATTGTGGAAATCGATGATCTCCAGATTGATTTCATCGCCGGAAACGCGTTGTGCAAAACGGCCCAGTTCGCCTTCATAGACGGTCAGTTGCGCTTCAAGTCCATAACGCGACGTGACCCAACAGCCGATCAGCAAAATGAGAATACCCAGGTGAGCGACGACAAACGGGATATGTCTCCATCGCCACGGCAATCGGGCAAGCATCGCGCAAAGCACATTGAGACCGAAAAGCGTGAGAAGCACGTCAAACCACCACGAACGGTAAATCGCGTACTGCGCGACGTTCGCTCCATACTTGTTTTCGACAAAAGTCGCCCAACCAAGCAGGATCATCAGCAATGCCATCAGAAAAATCGCAACCGCCAGAGAACCGCACCAACGAAACGCAGAGTGCAGAGTGCAGAGTGCAGAGTGGTTGTAGGCATACTCTGAACTCTGAACTTGAACCGCCTCTTCCATCATGGGGCCGGGTTCCTGCTGTTGCCGATTGTCGGTTTGCTTCGATTTGTTCTTTTTTTTCTTTGACATATTGTTTTTTGCTCAAATTTAGTTTAATAAACCTTCACAGTGTTATTGTACGGACGAATCGCCTGTCATGCAAGTGAGCGTGAATGAGCGGCACGGCGTTGCACTTCGTTTCCGGCTGCCATGGGAAAGCCAAAATTGCGGCCTTGCCATGACCTTGCGGAAAAGTCGGATTTGCACTTGATTTTGAACCGTGCTTTTCGTATGATTTGCTGATTTTGTTTCAAGAACACGAATAATTGGTAGAATACACAAGATAGAAAAATTATCTCAAACCCATGTTAAAGGCTATTGAGCTTTCCGGCTTCAAGAGTTTTGCCGACAAGACGCGGATGGAGTTCGAGTCGGGGATTTCCGCCTTGGTGGGGCCGAACGGATCGGGGAAATCGAATGTCGTCGATGCCATCAAATGGGTCCTTGGGGAGCAGAGCATCAAGAAACTTCGCGGGAACGAAATGACCGACGTCATTTTCAACGGTTCCGGTACGCGCCAACCGCTCAACGCCGCCGAAGTGACGCTGACCTTTGACAACTCGCAACGGGTTTTTGATGCCGATTCGAGCGAAATTCATATCACGCGCCGCGTTTATCGCAACGGCGATGCGGAATACCTGGTCAACCGCCAGCCGTCGCGACTGCGAGACATTCGGGAAATTCTCAGCGGTACGGGCTTGGGTACACACGCTTACGGCATCATTGAACAAGGCCGCGTCGAACTGTTGCTGCAAAGCTCGTCGATGCAACGGCGCGCCATTTTTGAAGAGGCGGCAGGCACCAGCCGTTTCAACGCGAAAAAACTCGAAGTCCAACGCCGATGGGAGCGGGTCGAGCAAAATATTTTGCGGCTTTCGGATATTGTCAAAGAGGTTGAAACACAACTGCACAACACGAAATCGCAGGCCGGTAAAGCCCAGTTATATCGCCAATACACGACGCGATTGCAGGAACTCCGGGTTCATGCGGCGTGGCTCGACTGGCGCAAATGGTCGTCACAACTGGAGCAAACACGCGATGAGATTGCAAATCTGGCCGTGATGGAAACATCGCTGGTCGAACAGGTCGAGGCGGCGGAGAAACAACTTGCGGAATACGACCGGTTGCTTGAGGACGTCTCGCGGGAATCCAAAGAAGTGATTGCCGAAATCGCCGCCTTGACCGAACGCATTGCGGGCGAAGATTCGACAATCGAACTGCAAGCGGCGCAAATTGAAGAAATCGAGGACGAAATCCGTCGCACGGGGCAACAATTGCTCGACCTGACACATCGCAGTACCGATACGGACGAGATGATGCGTCAAACCGATGAGGAAATACGCGCGGCTACGGATCATCACCGCGAAGTCACCACCCATTACGAACAACACGGAACACTGTTGGAGCAGATTGGCACGCAATTCGAAGCCATTGAAGCCCAACGCGAGTTATTGGCACACAAGCTGGAGACGAGTCATCGACTGATCAATCGGTTGGCCGGAGAGATCAGCGGCTTCGAATCGCGTCAGGCCGGGCTGGTGCAATCGCGTTTGCAAAATGAAAAACGTCTGGCCGCCGTTCGCCAGCAGAGAGTGGACTTGCGGGAACAGTCGGCGCGCTGTCGGGCTTTGTGCGATGAACTTGTGCAGAAGACGGAGCGTCGCACCGAGCAGCTTGACGCCGCAAAAAAGCGGAAAGTCGAGCGTCAGGATGAACTGGAAGCCCTGCGCGGCGTTCTGTTGGAGTTGAAACAGCGTCAAAGCGGAACAGCAGAACGCATCAATGTCCTCGAAGACCTGCTCAGGCGTCACGAGGGACTCAGTCCGGGCGTCAAGGAAGTGCTGCGGCAGCCGCGAACGCCGGACAGCCCGTATCGTTATGTGCATGGTCTTGTGGCCGACCTGTTCCGTGTGCATGTCGAAACGGCGGCATTGATTGAAATCGCGCTGGGACTGGCGGCCCAATATATCGTTGTTTCTCCGGAAGTCGAAATCATCCGGGTGATTGAACGGTCATCGAACCAGTTGGCCGGGCGGGTCGGGTTTCTCTGGCTTGACGCCCGGGCAAACGACACGGGACTCATGCGCGGCAATCATTTCGAGGGACGTCCCGGTGTGCATGGCCGGGCCGACCAGTTTGTCGAAACCGATTCGCAATACGGCTTTCTTGCACGGCGGTTGCTGGGGCGAACCTGGCTCGTGGAAACACTTGCCCATGCCAAAACTTTATACCGGGAGAGCGACGGGCGCACAAATTTTTTAACCGTCTCGGGCGAATATCTCGCGGCGGACGGGACGCTCGTTGTCGGGCCGTTGCACGGGACGACCGGGTTGATTTCGCGCCGAAGTGAACTGCGAACGTTGAGCGATAAGCTTGCACGAATCGAAACGGATGTTCGCGACATGGAATTGAACCGGGAAGTGGTGCAATCGCGATTGGCCGAAGACGAGCAGGCACTCGAACGGGCGACACGCGAACACCAGCAGGCTGTCTCGGAACTCGAATCGCAACGGATTAAGGCTGCCAATGCCGGAGAACGGCTGCATCAGATCGATGCCCAGACGAAAACGCTGGAAGAGGAGTCCGACTCGCTGGACGCGCAACATGACAAGGCGGCCATTGATCTCGAAGTGGCCATGACGCAAAAGGAGGAACTCGACGCCAAAATCGGGGACACTGAGACGGAACTCGAAGCAATCAAACGTCAATGGAAAGAAATCGACGAACAGCGGCGTGAACTGGCGAAAACGACGACGAACATCAAAATTGAGCTGGCCAAAAGCGAAGGACGGCTCGACTTTTTGAATGACCGCCGCAAGCAATTCGAAGAATACCAGAAGGAACGCTTCAATCTGCTTGGCACGCACTGCAAACAGAACCGGTTGCTCAAAACACGGGCGGAGCAGGCGTCTCTGGCCATTTTGCGCATCGAATCAAGTCTGGCCATGCTGTACCATCGCAAGGAGGAAGTCACCGCCATTGCAAAAACGTTCGAGCTGTCTCGCAACGAAATTTCGTCTGAACGAACGTCGCTTAACGCAAAGCTCAGGCAATCACAGGGGGAACTCAACACCATCCGCTCTGAACTGCACAAACGGCAGCTTGAAGCCGAGCGCGTCCGGCAGAACATGCGGACACTTGCCGACCGGATGCGGGAAGATTATGACGTGGACATCGCCGAGTTTCAAGTTCAGAGTTCAGAGTGCAGAGCGCAAAGTCAAGATCACCCTGAACTCTGCACTCTGAATTCTGCACTCACTCCGCAGGATTTCCAGACGGAAATTGATGAACTGCGGGCGAACATCCAAAAGCTCGGCAGCGTCAATCTCGAGGCAATTGAGACGCTCGAAACACTGGAAACCCGCTACACGACGCTTTCCAATCAGTACCAGGATTTGACGAACGCAAAACGTGCCATTGAAAAAATCATCGACCGGATCAACAACGACAGCCAGCAACTGTTCGAGGAAACTTTCACCGGGGTCAGGGAACACTTCCTGCGATTGTTCCAAAAACTGTTCGGCGGCGGCCATGCCGATCTTGTGCTGGAAGATGAATCGAACCCGTTGGAAAGCGGCGTCGAAATCGTGGCGCGGCCGCCGGGCAAGGAACTGAAAAGCGTCATGCTCCTCAGCGGCGGCGAAAAGACGCTGACCTGTGTGGCATTGCTGTTAGCACTGTTCAGTTACCGGCCCAGCCCGATTTGTATCCTCGACGAAGTGGACGCCGCACTCGATGAGGCGAACATCGACCGTTTCGCCAAAGTCATCAAGGAATTTGAAGTCCGGACGCAGTTCCTGATTGTCACGCACTCGAAGAAAACCATGATTGCCGCCGATACGATTTACGGCGTGACCATGCAGGATTCCGGCGTCTCAATCCCGATCTCGGTGCGATTCATTGATGTCGGCGAAAACGGTGAAATCCACATTGCCGACCAAAACGCGGCGTGAACGGTTACGAAAACTTTCAATCGCATGCAACATGCAAGTCACGCGGCAAGATACCGTCCGAACACCAACCCGGCGGACACAGCCAGGACGCCGCCGATGTTTTGCAGGCTGAAATGCCCCATTGCGGCAAGATAACGATTGTGTTCGAGAAAGTCGGCGATTTCAAAGGCATAAGCGGAAAAGGTCGTAAATCCGCCGAAAAAACCGGTCAGGAGAATGACCTGATATTGTATCGGCAGTCTTTTTGCGGTGAACAAAGCGGCCAGGAATCCGAACAACAAGCAACCGAGCAGGTTGACGATGACCGTACCCCACGGATGCCGCCCGAAAAGTTGCCCCGACAATTGGTTGACGCCATACCGTGCAAGCGTCCCGAACGCCCCGGCCAACCCAATGCCGATTACCTGCCCAAGCGTTGTCATGGTGCTGTCATTATGATTTCGTGTCGGTTGACGCTTTTTCGGAGACGCTGACTTTGGCGTCCGATTTTTTTTCACTGCCGCTCGAACTGTCCGTGTTGCTTGGCTTTGCGGCTGATTCGCCTTTTTTGTACGATTCGCTGCGGTAATCGGTCTGATAAAAGCCGCTGCCCTTGAATACAATGGCAGCCCCCGCTCCGATGAGTCGGCGAAGTTTCATCTTTTGGCATTCGGGACATTTCCGAAGCGGCTCTTCCTTGATATATTGAAATTCCTCGAATTTGTGCCCGCAAACATCACAAACGTAATCGTAGGTCGGCATGGTTTTGTTCAAGAGAGTTTGAAAATGATGACAATATAAACGTATCAAGTATAATTATATCAATACCCCCTTTTTTCACAATCGGGCGTGTCGCTGTGCGAGACAAAAAACAAAGAAGGCGCATTACATCCCAATCATCAACGCAAATGACGAACGGCTTGACGGTGACCGCGATTTGCCGGAACGGACATTGCGAGGGGAAAGCATTGTTCTGGCTACGGGGGATTCACTCGTGTCACGGCTGTTGCAAGGTGCGGTTTCGCTGTACGACTGAGACAAATGGGTAAATTGCGTCGATTTGTGTTTTGGCATGAGTTTTTCCGGACTGACCGATCCGTGGCTTTCGCGCTGTCCGAAAAGAATCAAGATTCCGATCACGCCCGGGGTCGATTCGCTGAACCTTGGCGTAAGCGTTGGTGTTTTTCTGTACGAGTATAACAGCAGCCTGTCAAAATGACACCTTGTCAATAGGCATGAATGGAGTCGATTCTTTTTTGCGTTGTATCTCACGCAATAAAAAAGAGTTGCATCGGGTGATTGACATTGGCACGGTGATTGCTAAACTTATACAACGATGAGAAAAATCTTGTCAATTACTATCTTCCAGAACTATTTTGAATCAACCATAAACGATAACTAATCGCCAGCAAGAGGAGGAATCCGCAGTGGCAAAGAAACTTTCTTATGATGACGCGGCGTATCAACCGCTCGCAGCCGGGGTCGGCAAACTGACTCGTGCGGTCAAAAGCACGCTCGGCCCGCGCGGTCGCAACGCCATACTCGATAAAGGTTGGGGGGCACCCAAAATCACGAAAGACGGCGTGACTGTGGCCGAAGACATCACGCTCGACGACCCGGAGGAAAACGTCGCCGCACAACTGGTCAAGGAAGCGGCCAAAAAGACGAACGATGTGGCCGGGGACGGAACGACAACCGCAACTGTTTTGGCCGAGGCAATTTACGTCGAAGGCTTGAAAATGGTTGCGGCGGGGTATGATCCGATGTCGCTTGCCCGGGGAATCGCCAAGGCATCCACGGCGGTCTGCGAGGCTATCACGAAAATGGCAACGCAAATCAACGAGAAGAGCAAAAAAGAGGTTGCCCAGGTTGCCGCCATTGCCGCGAACAACGATCCGTACATCGGCCAAACGCTTGCGGAAGCCTTTATGAAGGTCGGCAAAAACGGCGTCATCACCGTCGAGGAAGGCAAGCAGGCCGAAACGACCGTCGAAGTGGTCGAGGGAATGCAGTTCGACCGCGGCTATCTCTCGCCGCACTTTGTCAACAAGACCGACTCGCAAACCGTCGAACTGGAAGACTGCCTCGTGCTGGTGCATGAGGAAAAAATTTCGAATGCCCGGTCGCTCGTGCCGTTGCTCGAAACCATCTCGCAACAAAGCAAACCGCTTATGATCATCGCCGAAGACATCGAAGGCGAAGCCCTTGCGACGCTCGTTGTCAATAAAATGCGCGGCATTCTCAATGTTTGTGCGGTCAAGGCACCGGGTTACGGTGACCGCCGCAAGGCCATGATGGGCGATATTGCCGTGTTGACCGCTGCCCAGGCGATTTACAAGGACCTTGGCGTGCAGCTTGACTCGGTCAAGATATCCGACCTCGGCAAGGCGAAAAAGATCACGATCACCGGCGATGAAACGATTATCGTTGGCGGTGCCGGAAAGAAAGACGCCATTGAAGGCCGCGTCGAGCAGATCAAACGCGAACTGGAAACGACGACCAGCAATTACGACCGCGAAAAGTTGCAGGAACGGCTTGCGAAACTGGCCGGCGGCGTGGCACAAATCAATGTCGGTGCCGCGACCGAAACCGAAATGAAGGAACGCAAGGACCTGTACGAGGACGCCCGCGCCGCAACGAAGGCGGCGTTG
>WRMR01000166.1 GCA_009776995.1 Planctomycetaceae bacterium
TTTTCTCGCTGGCGCATTAGATTGATCTTGATTGGCTCGAAGAGGCGTACCACCGAACTCGAAAGGACGGTGCCGCCGGAATTGACGGCGTAATGGGGAAACAATATGCGGCAAATCTTCGTGAGAGACTGCAAAATCTTCTTGATCGTCTGAAATCGGGTACGTACAAAGCCTAGTCGTTTGGAGTTAAAAGATAATTAAATTACTAATGTATCGAATAATCCATTTTTGTGAACAGCCTATTCGCTCTATCTTTACAGATAGAAATGAAGTACCTGATTTTTCCAACGTTCTTCACGGCTATTATTGCAACTGCATCCAAAGTTTATCTCTCCAAATTACCCAAAATGTTAAATTGGGTATCTGAGATACTTAACTCCAAACAGCTGCCCCATGGGTCAGCACTCCACGGTTCTGGCCCCAGTTCCAATTCGTCAGGATATCCCCCAGCAACCGCGGTAACTTGTTCGTGCCGGCCATTCATCCTTCATGAGCGACGCATTGATATCGGACGGACAGCGGGTTGCACCCATGGGCTCCACTGTATTTTCTGCCACGGCAGGTTTTCACGGCGTTTTTTCCTTTTCATCCCTCGTATTTTTCCTGGATTAGCGATTATATATTAAGGCTTTTACAGGAAAGTCACCGGATTACGTAAAGATTTTCTGTCATGATAACTTTTCCTGCATAATCTGGGATAATTTCTTTTTTTGATACGTAATAATGAAATACTATTTGTGTTTTGCCGCAAATTGGACTATAATGGGTGAAACAAACAGTTGCAATTTTTTTACAAAATTGTGATTATTCTTTGACAACATTGGATTTGTGGAAAATTTTTTTGCCACACTTTTTTTGTAAGGGCTTACCACGATTTTGAGGGAGTTTTTTCAAGGATTATGGGCGCAACGTACTACATTCAAATCTGTCCCACCTGTGGGCGACGTCTGGAAGTCAAAATCGAATACATCGGGCTTGAAGTAAATTGCTATCACTGTCGCGCCCGTTTTATCGCAGAAAATTCGTGTGATAATCGTATGTCTGGTTCATTATTTGTGTCACAGAACGCAAGTATAGCAGATGTAATAAGTTACTGCCCTCATTATGCGGGAGAGGGACCGGTTTCCTCGTTTTCTTGAAACCGCTTCATTTTCACAAAACGAAACAAAATATGGTCATCCATGCAGGATTCTGAGAACGGGAATTCTCCCCTTGGCAACATGTCGGCTATGTTTTCGCCAGCGATGATGCTGACCCTGGTAGCCGTGCAAGTTGAAGGAGGACTGGCAATTCTCGCCATCGTGATCGCCTGGTTTGCAGGCATCTCGTTGCGGGACATGTTCGCTTTTGAGCCGTTTCCCATTCTGATCGCAGTGGCCGCAACCATTCCCATGCTCGTTTTTTGCCGACTGGTTTATGTGCTGCCTTTCAAAATGGTCGATTTTACCCGCCGGTTCCTGCACTCGGTTTATCTTGATTTTATTCGTCACTGTTCCGTCTTGCAGCTTTTGCTCGTCGCGATCATGTCCGGCGTTGGCGAGGAACTGCTGTTTCGCGGGATTTTGCAAACTTCCATCACAAATGGTTGCGGCGGCGGGACATGGGGATTGGCCGTCGGTATCGGTGTGACTTCGATCCTGTTCGCCGTTGCTCACCCGATCAACAAGTTGTACGTTTTCTTGTGCTTTGTCATCGGCATTTACCTGGGACTGCTCTTTGCCTGGTCGGACAACAATCTCATCGTCCCGATCATCATTCATGCCCTGTACAATTTTGTTGTCTTTCTTGTCATGCCGCGCATGGTCGGCTTTACTGCGGACACGCGCACACCGACAATGTAAATTTCCCGTCCTCTTGATAATCGGCCGGCTTTCGATTAGGATCAAAGTGAGTTCCAATTTGGAGTCACACAAAAAGAAACGTAAACATTTCCATCAGAGCCGCGAGAGCCGTCGAGCGGAATGACCGCTCCGTAACCGTCGCGGCTCTGATTGATCGAACAGCTTGTTTTGGCGTGAGTCCTTTGCCACCCAACAGTATCATCTGTGAGGTCAAAATGCAACAAAATGCAGATTTCCCGGCAGGCAAATTTCCGGTGGTTCGGATGCGCCGGTTGCGCTACAATCCCCTGGTGCGCAATCTGGTTCAGGAAACGGTCGTCACACCGGACAAGTTGATTTATCCCCTGTTCGTGCGTCCGGGCCAGGGGATTCGCACACCGATCGGTTCCATGCCCGGCGTGTGCCAACTGTCGATTGACGAACTCGTCCGCGAAGTCAACATACTGAAAGACCTCGGCCTCGGCGGCATTCTGCTGTTCGGCATTCCTGAAGAGAAAGACGCCTGCGGCTCGGACGCAACCAAAGACAACGGCATCATCGCCCAGGCCGTTCGGGCGGTCAAGGACGCGGTGCAGGACAAGCTCATGGTGGTGACCGACCTCTGCTTTTGTGAATACACCGATCACGGCCACTGCGGCATTCTCAACGATCACACGGGGCATGTTGACGTCGATAATGACGCGACACTACGTATCATTGCGGAACAGGCACTCGTTCACGCACGAGCCGGTGCCGATCTGATTGCACCCAGCGGCATGATTGACGGAATGATCGGTGCGATTCGCTCGGCACTGGACCAAAACCGCTTTGAACACCTGCCGGTGCTAAGCTATGCGGCCAAGTATGCGAGCGGTTTTTACGGCCCGTTTCGCGAGGCGGCGGAAAGTACGCCGCAATTTGGTGACCGCCGCTCATATCAGATGGACCCCGCCGCAGTAGCAGAACAGGCACTGCGCGAAGTCGAACTCGACTTGGCCGAAGGTGCAGACATGGTCATGGTCAAACCGGCCATGGCCTATCTCGACGTCATTCGCATGGTGCATGAGCATTTTCCCGGCGTACCGCTGGCTGCCTACAATGTGTCAGGCGAATACAGCATGGTCAAGGCCGCCGCCGAACGCGGCTGGATCGATGAAAGCCGCGTCGTCCGTGAGACATTGACCGCTATCCGCCGCGCCGGGGCGGGTATCATCATCACGTACTGGGCGAAAGACATCGCACAAAACATCATTTGATCGATGATCTTTTGCCGGCATCGTCCGAAAAGGTTTTGTTTTCGCTTGCATTGGAACGAAAATTCCATCCGAATACATTTTCGCGACCACGATATTCCAATAAAAAAACCGATCGGGAACCACCCGGTCGGCCTTATGAACTAAAATCAAAAAAGAGGCGCCGCCCGGACTCGAACCGGGATATAACGGATTTGCAATCCGCTGCCTTAGCCATTTGGCTACGGCGCCGTGCGTGCAGAGAGATAATGATCCCCCGACATTACGTCAAAGCGTATCAAACTCCTGATTTTTCGCAAGGGGGGTGATACAATTCAGAATTTTGCTCAAAATACAAAATTACTCACGGTACGACTATGCTCGGTTTTTGCAAAAGACAACATCGGGAAACGGTTGACTTGCGGGAGATTTTCCCGTTGCGGGAAAAAAACGGGGAAAAACAGTTTCTCTGGCAGGCCAGCGAGAGGGACAATCAGGCGATGGTTCACAGTTCGCGGCTGGGAACGTTTTTCGCCGATCTTGGCCCGTTTCTCGCCGTGATGCAAGGGTATTGCCACCCCGACAAAACCGCGACATCCGAATCCAACGAGCGTTTTTTGATCGATTTTTTGCGGGACTACCGTTCAAGCGGCGATTTTCATACGCCCACGACGGACGGCTGTTATACGATCTGTCTCGTTGACGGTGTCAAAGGCAAGGTCTTTCTCTATCGAAATCTCGTCGGCAGTTCGCTGACCTATTACACGTTGACAGACGAAGGCTTTTATTGGGGTAACAACTTTGCGCAAATCGTTCGCACACGTCGAACGGCGAAATCGCTTGACGAAACAATGCTGCCAGTCCTGTTTTTGGGACGCTACCCAACCGGCAACAAAACGCTGCTCAAAGAGGTTTTCCGACTTTCACCGGGTGAACTGGTTGTGTTTGACGGCAAAACAGTTGGCACGGAACAAGTCACAACGTTTCGCGATCTTGATGAATCCCGAAAGACAAACGAAGCGGAATCGATTGAACGAGTTGATGCGGTTCTTTCTGAAATTCTGGAAGACTGGGGTAGCCTCTACCCGAACTCGGCCAACCTCCTGTCCGGCGGGATTGACAGTACCTACGTACAAATCAAGTGGAATGATTGGTGGCACTCAGCCAAACCCGGTGCGCAAGACGACAAACCGCTCAGTGCCGTCGTTTGGCTGGATCACCCGAGAACCAAGCCGGACCTGGACTACACGCTTTCTGCTGTGAAAGCAACCGGGTCGCGCAACATTGCCATCGAACAGCCGCTGCCGACGCCGGAGTTCCTGACGCAAACCATCGCACGCAACGGCGAGTTCCCGAATCACGTCCAGTCTATGTATTTCGACACGCTGGCCAAAGGGATGCGGGAACACGGCATCGACGCGGGCATCATCGGCCAAGGGGCCGACGGACTGTTTGGATACTACCCGCAAGATTTCATCCTGGGAGCCAAACGCTGGCAAAAACGGCTTCCACTGCGTTTCCTCAGACGCATGGCAGTCTTTTGTGGTCGAAAACTGGGAAAGGATTACACGGCTGAACTTGTGCAATTGGCAAATGTGATTGATGATGTGCGGCACCCGCTTCATCCGGTCAATACAGTCACAGTCTTTACAGATTGGACTATGCTTGAAAGGAGTTTTGGCGATGCACAAATCCAGGAAGCGGTCGATTACAAACTGAGATTGCTTTATCAACTGGATGTGCCACATGACCCGTTGAACCTGCAACTGTCTCTGCTTGCCTGTTATGTTTGGGAAGCCGCCGTGACTGCTTCGTACTGGTCGCAGTTGTTCGCCGAGAATGGGTTAGCGATGTGTTCACCGTTCCTGGATTCGCGCATGAATCGGGTGGCCTTGAATATTGATCTTGACGCCCATTTTGTTCCCGGCAACCCGAAACAGGTTCTCAAAAAAGCGTTGGTGAGGCACGTGCCCGCTGAGGTGGTCAACCGTTCGAAACTGGGGTTCGGGCAACCGATCTTCGAATGGCTTTCCCCTGGCGGCACATTTCGCGAACGTGCCGAAGCGATTCGTACCTTCGATTGGTTCCCCGAATCGACGAAACGGGAACTGCTCGCAAAACCCAACTGGTGCCTCTGGACAATGCTCTGCTTCGACATCTGGCACGATGTGATCTTTGGGTGAAGCAGGGCAGTCCCTGCGGTGACATCCAGACTAAATCAATCAATGTTATACCGCACAACGCCATGGACTTTGCATTGATGTCTGCGAACTTTGTGCATCCCTTTGTGTTCTTTGTGTTGAAATATTTAATACAAATGCCGCAAAGCTTTTCACAAAGGTCACAAAATGAATACCAGTCCAATGGCGTTCGGCAGGATATGCCAAATGTCTCATGGAGGGACGCGGTTTTCCGTGTTGGGGATGAATGTGCCGAGCTATCCTCAAAAGTTGTGTATGGTTGAAAAGAAGTGGTGGTATTGAAAAAAAGTGAGTATTAAGATGAACCATCATTTTTCGTATCTGTTCACGGGTTATGTTTTTTACCACGAAGGCAGGGTGGTCACGCCCTGACCGCCGAATCCGTGTTTGATTGTCAATGCGACAGGTCCTATTCTTTTTCTTTTAAAAAACGATTCGATGAAATGAAGGTTTTTGACAATTCCTGTGGCGGTCACGATCAGACCGGCCTGCCTTGAAATCTCTTCGTGTTGAAAAATGATCGTGAACGGTTGCCATTTTTCAACACAAAGATCACCAGGGAGTGCACAAAGTTCACAGATACAAAATGTAAAGTCCATGGCGTTGCACGATATATCGAGCGAAATGACCGCTCCGTTACCGTCGCGGCTCTGAATGATCGAACAGCTGACTTCCGCGCGAGTCCTCAGGCGGAGCATTGCATGATATTCGGGTTATGCGGCCTGTATGAAGTTTCCTGATTTGGTAAGGATAATCCAGCGGAAAAGTTGTGAAAATTGCAAAAATCGTTGATATTTCCCTTAATTTCTGTTATGATGATAGGTTGGATAGGCAGAATTTTAGCTTTTGACATCCCCCGCCCGCCATTTCTTTGGCAGAATCATCCGAAGTATATTGCGGTGGTCATGATTTGACCGCCCCACCTTTGGCAATCATTTCAGGAACGCATGGCACACTATCTCGCAGTCGATTGGGATACGACGGAACTTCGGCTGGTTCTGGCGGCATCCCAACGGGGTTCGATCAGGATACTCAAAGCGGAATCCGAGCCGCTTGAGTTCGAAGACGATCCGGACGGAAAGACAAACGTAAACATCGGTCTGACGTTGAAAAACCTTATCAAGCGTCACAAAGCTCCCCATGCGCCGCTGTTGCTCGGACTGAATCGCGCGTCGGTCGATATGATGACGTTCCGGTTACCCAGATCGAAGCCGGAAGAACTGCCCGATCTGGTCAAAAATCAGGCATTGCGCGATTCACCCGGTTTTACCGAGACCAGTCCGCTTGATTTTATTGTTTCCCCCGCCTCGGAGGGGGATTATCTCCGAACCATCGCCGCGACGATTTCCAAGGCTCAGTTGAAACAATATCGCGGCATGTGTCAGGCCGCCGGATTGCGTGCCAAGCGGATTGAATTCCGGCCGTTGGCACTTGCCGAATTGTATTGGAACTCCACTCCCGCCGACAGCCGGCCCGTGTTGCTGGTGCAATGTACGCAGTCGGAAATTGACATGGTGGTCGTGGAAGAGACGAATGTCGCGTTCGTCCGTTCGATCAAGCTGCCCGAATCGCTCTCCGACGAGGAACGCACAAGCCGCATCGTGTCAGAAATCGCGCGGACCATTGCCGTCTCCCGCCAGGAAGTCGAGGGGGCTGCACTCGAAAAGGTCATTGTGTATGGCGACGCCGATGAATTCCAGCCGTTGCTGGAACGCCTGACCGATCAGGAAATCAATGCGGTTGTTCAAAATCCGTTCCAGCTTCCTTGCGTTTTTGCGCCCGCGAGGGCAAAAATCACCGGAGCTTCGGATAACCCCGGTCATTACGCTTCACTGTTCGGCATGATTTTGAGCGAGCAGTCGAAAGCACCGGTACGCATCGACTTCCTGCACCCTCGCGAAAAGCCGCAGCCGCTCAACATCGCGCGTTTCGTTGTGCTGTTTTTGCTGTTGGTCGGCATTGTCGGTTTTGCCGCCTACTTCTGGAACAAACAACAGCTCGCGCAACTCGAAGAACGCCTGGCCGGTCTCAACACCGCGATTGAGCAATTGACAGGAGAATACTGGCAACAAAACCCCAAATATGCTCAATTATCGCAAGCCAGCACTTGGGATTATCAGCAAATGGTCTGGCTCGATGAATTGCGGGACATTTCGGTCCGTTTACCCGATGAACAGGATTTGGTGATAGATCAAATCAGTTTTGCCCTTGCCCGGCCCTATTGCGTTATCGATTTGGTCGCTCGTGTTCGTGATACGGGCGTCATCCGTCAGATCATTTCAAATTTTCAGAGTGACAACCACCACACAGTCACCGTTGCTAACCAACGTCCCGTCAGGGGCGGTGGCGGATACCCGGTCATCTGTTCAATCCGTATTGCTGTGGCGAAACGTGATTATTCGTACTACCAATATTTCCTCTTGCCCGAACTCCAGAAAATATCTTCGACGATGCCCGATGCTCTGCGGAATGAACCGGCGCAACCCACGCCTGCGGTTCCGCAGGCGCAGGAACCGCCTGTTGAGCCGCCGCCGCAGAAAAAACCGGCGTTGCCGCATGTTTTTCCACCGGAATACGTGCCGAACGATGTACCTGACGAAGTGCCGGAAGACACACCGGAGGCCGATACAACAGGGGATAAAGCTCAAGAGGAAACCTTACCGGAAGGGGCCGCTCCCGACATGGAACCAACCCCGGAGGAAGGAGGTGACGCATGAAAAACTGGCGAAATCTTCTCATGTTGATTGCGTTTTTGGGTTTTTGCGTCTGGTACGGCGGGACTTATGCTTACCGAACACAGTTCGTCGAGCCTCGAAAAAAATTGCGGGAAGATATCAAAAAGGCAGAGGACACCAAGGCGATGTTCGAGGAAAGCATCAGCAAAGAAGAAAGTGCTTTGCAGCAACTGGCCTTGCAAGACTTGTACCGCCGTTCGTTGCCGACGGGAAATGCGGCGACACTGTATCACAGTTGGCTGATCGAAGCGGGAAACAACTGTCTGTTTGAGGACCTTTCGGTGGTTTCGCGGGGTGTGCAGCAAACACGGTATAATTACTACGTGGTGCGATTCCAGTTGGACGCCCGAACGTCGCTCGACGATTTGAGTCGCTTTTTGTATGAGTTTTATTGGGTGCCTTACCTGCACAAAATCACTTATCTCGAAATACTCCCTGTCGAAAACGCCGATCTGATTGACATCTCCATGCAAATCGAAGGCTTGAGCCTGCTCCGGTTCCCCGATAACACCACACCGTTTCCGCTCCACGACCGATTGCCCGACGGCTACTGGCGACGCCTTTCCAGCGGGTTGCTCGAAACTTATACCGAGCCGATCGACAAGCGAAACTTGTTGCAATTCTCACGCGGCGGGATCGATGCATCGGACCGCGCCCGGCTGACGGCCATCGTTCATATCGGCGGCGAACCGGAGTTTTGGATCCATAGCGAGTTGGAAAACCGCACGATACACGTCCAACTTAAAGAACAGTTTCGCATCGGCTCGTTCATCGGACAGATCGTCGAAGTCTTCGGCGGGGATGTGATCCTCGAAACAGCCGGCACGTCCAGCCGCCCGGCCATGCGCTGGGTCCTCAGCCAGGGTGAATATCTCAGCAAAGCCATCGCCGTGGGGAATGAGTATTAAAGACTGGGGCCGCAAACAAACAAGTTGTTCAACAACAGCATCCGGGAACGTAAGGACTCACGCCAAAATAAGCTGTTCGACAAATCAGAGCCGCGACGGTAACGAAACGGTTATTCCGCTCGATAACTCTCGCGGCTCTGATTGAAATGTTCACTTTATTTTTGCGCGACTCCCAAGTGCCCGGTTTCACAACGTCGTTCCCACGGCTATCATTTACGCGGATTTTTTGGATTCCTGCTGGCTGAGTTTGTTGTAGAGTGTTTTGAGGCTGATGCCGAGTTCTTCGGCGGCTTTGTTCTTGTTGCCCTTATGCCGGTCGAGCGCATTGTTGATGGCTTCGATTTCCAGGTCGCGCAGACTTTTCATATCGTTCGGTTGCACCGCCGATTGCGTCGTGCCACCGCCGGAAATTTTGCCTTCATTGCTGATGATGTGCAATCGCGGCTGGGCTTCCGATGCACAGTGCGGTTGCGCACGCAAAAACGGTTGCGGCAGGGCTTCA
>WRMR01000167.1 GCA_009776995.1 Planctomycetaceae bacterium
TTGGGGGGTGTGAAGCGATTTGTTGGGGGCAGGTGGTTAGAGAGGGGGGGCAAGTGGCGGAAAGCCAAGACAGAAGTGACGAGTGACGAGTGGCTGGTGGCTGGTCATTTGGAAGAAGCACAACCCACAATTCACGACTCATTACCGGCCACTCATCACTTGCCGCTGACCACAAATCACTCACCACTGGCCGCTCGCCACTCGTCACTCGCCACTGACCACTCCCCCGCCACCGGCATCGTCTCCCTTGAGGAGTTCATTGCCATTGTCGGTGAGGACGCCGTTGCGGAAGCGTTTTTGCAAGCGCAGAGAGCAGAACTGAATGCAGAATGCAGAGCGCAGAGTGCAGAATGTGAGATTGATGAAACTGCTGGAATGACTGAAACCGACACAAGTTTCCGTTCTGCATCACACATTCTGCGCTCTGCATTCTGCACTCTGCACTCTGCATTCCGGCATCTTTGGATACTGACCCTCGCCTGGCTGACCGGCGTGACGTTTCTCTCCGCGCGGCTGGCAGGCGGGCTGTTCGGGATTCGGCAATTGCGGCGTTCCGGCAAACCGGCCGCACTCTGCGGCTTTGAGTGTGACTGGGACTCGCGGTTGGCCGCACTCTGCCGCCGTCTGCGCATTGGCCGGAACGTCCCACTGCTCGTCAGCCGCGCGATTGACTCGCCGGTGCTGATCGGCATCTTCCGCCCGGTCGTGCTGGTGCCGATGAGTTTTCTTTCGGGCTTCACGCCGGAAGAGGTCGAGGCCATCCTCGTCCATGAGCTGGCGCATGTCCGGCGGCACGATTACCTGGCCAACCTCGTGCAACTGCTGATGGAAACGCTCCTGTTTTATCATCCCCTGTTTTGGTACGTGTCGCGGGCGGTTCACGAGGACCGCGAGTACCTGTGCGACGAGTTCGTCGTGCAGCGGCACGGCACCGACTCCCTGTTTTACGCAAAAACACTGTCCCGTCTTGAACAATTCCGACAAACGAAAGGAACCGACATGAAACGCATGATGACCACCCCCGCCGCCGCAGCGAAACCGTTGCTGAACCGTATCCGCCGCATTCTCGGCCTGAAAAACGAGTCCAACCGCACCTGTCGCGGCGTCGCCGGCATGACGCTGCTCGCGATCCTCATGCTCACGCCGCTGGTGTTTGCCCTGCTGCAAGATCAGAATTTAGAGTTCAGAAATCAAAGTGAAGAGGTCAGCGCAGAGATTGGAAATGAAAACGAGCAGATAAAATCTGAAAACGAGCAGATAAAATCTGGAACGATACAGATTTTATCTGAACCGATACAGATTTTATCTGGAAATGAGCAGACAAAATCTGAACCGACGCAGACAAAATCTGAGAACGAGCAGATAAAACCTGGAACAATGCAGATTTTATCTGAACCGATGCAGATAAAATCTGAAAACGGGCAGAGTCAACCATCGGGCGCAGAGATTAATATGTCTACGTTTGTGACCAATGTGCCGGCACAACGGGATCATTCCGCACCCGCCGTAAAATCCGCACAGAGCGATACACAATCTTTATCGTTGACAGATCCAACAGCACGTGATCCGCAAGCACAATCCCATTCGATTCAACAAGCACAGTCCCATTCGATTCAAACGGAATCAACTCCTCACTCCCCACGCCTCAATCCTGACTTGGCTTCCAGCTTCGCACGGCAAATTCCCAACCCTCCCGAACCCGTTGCCGGCAAGTTGTACCCGACAGGAAACGCAATGCAACTGTTTGAAATGCAGGAATTCATGGTTTACCTTCGGGAGCGGGTGCCGTCATGCGTGGTCACGACAACCAGGCGTGACGCCGTCATTGTCACCGGAACGGAAGAGGTGCATGAGCAAATGAAGCAAATCATGGCCGAGATCGACGCGATTGTCGCGAGCGAGGAATTTCAGGCCACGCGGGAAATGAACGCCGAACCGGAACAATCCATCAAGGTCTTTCAAGTCCGGCATACACAGGCGGCTATGTTGATAAACATTTTTAACAGTCTGCAAATGGAGCAAATGCTGATGACGGCTGATATGCGCACAAACACCCTGATTATCAAGGCAAGCAACGAGAGACTGGCAGATGTGGAAGAACTCCTGAAAAAACTCGACACCGAACCATTCGAGCGGCCAAGTAGGGGGCCGCTTTACAGCGTTCCAGCACCGATGATGCCGCCACCCCAACCGGGCAACCCATACCCTGTTGCTTCAGGTTACGGTGTGCCGCACACAGGTCCATCACCAATGCAGCCGCAACCTTACCCACCTGCTGGAGTTTTCTTCGCTCCGGCACCGGTACAACCGCAACCGACGCCGGAAGCAGGCACGACTAATCCAGCCGACGCTCAACCGTCTTCGCCGTGGATTCAGACAATTCCCCCGGTGCAAAACCCTCCGGTGCAGGTCACTCCACCGCAGGCACTGCCGCAGCCGCAATATCAGCCGCCTGGACCGTCTGTGCCGCAACCACAATCACAGATACAATCGCAATCGAACACGCAGTGGCTGCATCAGCCGCTACAAGCGTTGCCGAATGTACTGCCGCAAGCAGAAGCCGAACGCCAACCGGCATGGCGATTTACAACGCAACCGCCGCCATCGTCCGGCGGCACCCAAAACCCCACGGTGGCGACGCCCGACGCGCGATTCCAGGACATGGGCGGCGTACTCACGAACAACCTGCCGGGACAGCCTCTGACAGGTATCCTCACTCAACAGCCCGCGCCGGTCTCCCCCACTCCGTTGCCGCCGGAGGGTGTGACCGTCGTCGCCATACCGGTGACAGGGCCGGATGGAACAACAACGACGATGGAGTTTCACTTGTTTCAGGAAGAACAAAACGGCGAAATCATCTATCGCGTTGACGTGGAAACACCAGAACCCACGCCAACCCAACCCGCCACTGCGGAATGCGAAGAATAAATGAAATGCCGCATTTTCTACCGGGCGACGCATCCCTGCGGGATGCAAACCAATGCAATGATTTTGCGGAATCATACGGAGTGATTACGAAAATATCAATTTTCGCAACCTTTGACTGGATTCAGGGCGCGCATGGCACTAAAATGGCAATCTATTGAAATTGCGATGTCCGGGCGATTCCAATCCACTTGGATTTTCGGGACGTTGCCCGATACTGTCAACCTCACACTTCTCACAGCACAAGCGCATCATGTTTCGTCAAACGACGCTCGACAACGGGTTGGAAATCATCGCCGAATGCAACGACAACGCCTGGTCGCTTGCGACCGGGTTCTTCGTCAAGACCGGGGCGAGGGACGAATCGGACGACATGGCCGGGGTCAGTCATTTTCTTGAACACGCGATGTTCAAAGGCACGCCCACCCGTTCGGCGGCGGATGTCAACCGTGAACTGGACGAACTGGGGGCTTATGCCAACGCTTACACGACGGAGGAAACGACCTGTTATTACGCCGTGCTGTTGCCGGAATTGCAGGACCGGGCGATTGATCTGCTCGGCGACATTCTGCGGCCGTCGCTTCGCCGGGACGACTTTGAGACGGAAAAGCAGGTCATTCTCGAAGAAATCAAAATGTACGAAGACCTGCCGCCGTTTGGGGCCGACGAAAAACTCCGCGAACTGTTTTTCGGCAACCACCCGCTCCGGCGATCCGTACTCGGCACCTGTGAGAGCATCGAACAGTTGACCGTCGAACAGATGCGCGGGTATTTCGAACGGCATTACAGCCCGAACAACATCGTTTTGGCTGCGGCGGGCCATGTGGATTTCAACGCGCTTGTCCGCAAGGCCGGTCAACAGTGCGGGCATTGGCTGCCTCATCCCGTCGAACGCAAGCGGTGTCGTCTGAAGACGGAAAGCGGTTTTCACCTCATGCCCCGCGATTCGACCGCGCAACAGTACGTCATGCAGATGTTCAACGGCGTGGGCGGCGACGAGTCCAACAGCGAACGTTACGCGGCATTTTTACTGGCACATATCATCGGCGACGAAGTCGGCAGCCGAATGTACTGGGACCTGCTTGATCCCGGCCTGGCCGATTCGTGCGGCTTCAGCATGGTGGAATACTCCGACACGGGGGTTTTTATGACGTCGTTGAGTTGCGCCCCGGAGATGGTCCAGGAAAACATGCGGCGCATCGACGCCATTTACACCGGCATTCAGTCGCACGGCGTCACGGAAGAAGAACTTGTGCGAAACCGGACGAAGGTGCTGTCGCGTTCGGTACTGGCCAACGAAATCCCGGGTAACCGCCTGTTTTCCTTCGGCAACGAGTGGCTGCAAGACCGCAAATACTACACGATCCACGAGGAACTCGACTTTGTCAGGAGTGTGACACTCGACGACATCAACGGGGTTCTGGAAAAATATCCGCTTGAAAGCCCATACACGATCACCGTCGGCCCGTTGGAAACGTGGACGTAGCGACGGCAGAATGCAGAGTGAAGAATGTTTCAAATCAGAGCGGCGAGAGTCATCGAGCGGTCGAAGCGGAACAGAGTCTCAACCCGATTGACCACTCCGTAACCGTCGCGGCTCCGAATAAACTTTGAACTCTTCATTCTGCATTCTTCCAGCCGATGTTGCGTTGTCTGCTACTCAATGATCATCCGCAATCGTGCGGGTGAACCATAAATAAATTTTCACGTCTTTGATGCTTCCCTTGAATTGATAATCCGGGGTGATTCCACCGTTGTATTGGCCGATCAGGAGTTCCTTGCCCCAGGGTTTGACCGTTTGCGGGGCTGCGGTTTCCGCGACCAACTTGCCGTTCTGGTACAAACGCAGTATTCGACCGTTGGAAGTTGCCGTGATCCGGGTCCATTGCCCGACAGTCACCGTTCCGCCGTCACAGTCCACACCGCTGACATGGAAGCGGTAGCGACCGCCGAGATTCTGGAGAAACCAGCCGTTCGTATTCCATTGCCCGCAACTGACGATGAGCGGCATTTTTCCGGCTTCATCGAATTTCACCCAAAGGTCGAGAGAGAACGCTCCTTTAGCATCGAAATTTTTATCGGCGGGAACGACCAAATGTCCGCCGCCGGAAAGATCAAGCGTTTCACCGTCGAATTTTGCCGGTTCCACAAGTTTTCCCGAAGACGGTTGCAATACAAAAACGGGTTCCTTGATTTCAGGGAGCGGTTTGCCTCGGACGGAACTGCGACCTCCGTTTTGCGTTCTTCCAACCGATTCGACGGTATATTCGATTTCATCATCGGTGGCGGGGGCATACTCCAATGTATCGGAAGAGATCGGTTTTTCTCCGCTGATAAGAACGCCGTTCGTATAAACATGGAAACGGTCTTGCCCGGGTCGTTCCAAACTCCAACGTAGCGTGACCACACCCGGTTCGGAAACGATTCGGAGATTTTTCGGAGCCGGGGGCATTTTCGGTTCGGGAACAACTATCGACGCCCAGGCCGGTTCCGAGGACATCGGTTCGATCATCGCCAGGGGACAACGGTCTTCGATCCGTTGCTGCGTCGGCACTTGCAGAAACGCATCCGAAAACGCCGCCAGCGTCAGGTTGTAGTCCAGCACGGCTCCGCTTTTACAGGTTCCGCATGTTTCCGCCGGATCGGAGACAAAAACCAGTGCGTAATACACCGGGCCGACCGGTGCCGTTGTGTCGGCAAACTCAAACCGTTCCGTCCGATGCAACAAGGTGCGTGACGTTGGCTCGAAATTCGGGATGTTTCCACGGTGAATCTCGGAAATCAAACCGATTGTCTCCGCAGAACGCTCCCAATGAAGCCGCACGATTCCTTCATCGTCCACCGCGACGTTCAATTCCGGCATAATTTCCGGGAGCGGCTGCGGAATAATTTGGCGGAATCGACCGGCGATGATCCCCTCGCCCATTTCATCGGCATGCGGCATGTCAACACGGGGATTGGCCAACTGCCGGTTCCTGGCCGATTCAATAATATCGAGCATTTGCCGATAAACCGGGTCGTTGGACGAAGCAAAAGTCACGACCGGGTCGCCTTTCAGACTTTCGGTCCAGGGAATCCATGTTTGCGTTGGAAACTGGTCAAGCGGCTTGACGGCATGTTCATAACCGCTTTGGAACATGAGACCAATCCGGCTGAAACCCTGATCAACTTTCCGGTTGCGGCACAAGGCCAGGCCGCCTGCCGCAGTGTCCGTTTCAGCCAACGGGGCGCGTAATATCCGGCTCCATTCGGGATGTTCGAGATTGATCCAATCGTCGAAACGCCGGATATTGCCGTTGGCGTCCGCGTGACACTCGACGCATTTGTTTTCCCGCATGACCTGAATCAACGCATTTTTCGCGGGGACATATTCCTGCGCAAACGCACCGGCTTTGGTGTAATCCCACGTCCCGAAGTACAGACCGTTACTGTCGATCCAGGTCATCAGGAGTTCGCGCTCGGCGTCGGTCAGACCGGCGTCGGTTTTGTGCGGTTCCGACAAAAGAATTTCAGCCAGCGGAGCGTTGCCGGAACCGTGTTCGTAAGGTTCAAAAATTTTGCACGACCAGTATGCCGTTCCGTTCATGCAGCAGATACCCGATATCAGGTCGGCGATATATTGCTTTTCGCGGCGTGCTGTCAGGTTTTCGTAGCTGATATTGAAGCATTCCGTCCAGCCGCCGGAAAGGTCGAGTCCGCCTTGCATTCCTTTTTCCCCGCCGTGGCAGGAGACGCATTTGTTGTCGAGAACCGGCTGGACCATGCCGGCGTAATCCAGGTATCCGCTTCCCCAGGACTCCGGCACCGGTTTGACCGGTTCCTCGGGTAGAAAGGGAGCTTGTGCGCTGGTCATGGGCGTTCCGAATTTGTATTCGTGACAACCGGTGCAACTTCGCGTGGTTCCCGGAGCGGCCTGGATGAAAGTCCGCATACTTCGGACCATCCGGTAATCCTTGTCAAGAAGCTGGAAATAAAGGGAACGACCGGACGGGGCTTCGAAATACACATTGCCGTCCTCGTCAACCGGCACGATTCCATGATAAATTTTGGGACTCCAGGCCAACGCCGACGAAATGGAAAACGTCTGGTTCATCCGGTTACTGCCCGGACTTTCACTGACCCGAGACGTTTCCTCGATAATCCGCAACCATTTCACTGATCCCCGTTCGACCTGCGGCATTCCTTCATAAACGTTATTGACGAAGAAGTTGCCGGTAATTTTCGACCGGTCTGTCGTATCGACGGCAATCTGCGGAACCGGACGTACAACGACCGGAATCGGATTGTGCAAGTCAATGGCAGGGTCGGAGTGAATCACCGTTTTCTTCCCACTCCGGTCAATCATCATCAGGGCGTTGAGTTTGGCCGTATTCCGTTTTTGCGATTGAACAAGAGCGTCCGGCAAAACAGGGGCATCAGGATCGTTCGGAATTCCGCTGTAAAGTACGAGATCGGGACTGATCGGCCAGGGATCGCATGAATCCCCCCGGTCAAACGTTGGCCTGTCAGGATACTCGAAATTCGTGATCGCGTTTTCGTCATTCTTGCCGAGCCGGGTGTCGATCATGGCAATTGTACCGCGCGGCGGGGCATTATGCGGGGCAAACGTCGCAACGATCAGGTGTTCGGCACCGGGAACCTGCTTGGCCTGGAGAGTCGCTTCGGGGAACACCATGTTGTTCGCAAAAAGAGCCGTCTCATGGGTTCCGTCGGGCATGACGGTCCAGAGGCTTTGAATCGTCAGAGCGTTTTTGTCAATGTATTCCCAACGTCCGAAAAGAATGCGGCCGTCCTCAAGCATGTTCGGGTCGAACTCGGTGACGTTGTTGACTGAGATCGTGTGAATATCGCTGCCGTCGGCATTGGCGACATGAAGAATCGTGACGCCGTTATTGGCGCAAGGGACAAGCCCGCTGTACCGCGTCGAACAAAAGACGATCCGGCCATCGGGAAGATATGAAGGTTTGACATCGTGATGACCGCCCCCGGAACCCTTGTACGGGTTGCCGTTTTTGTCAAGATTTGTGACTTGCCGCAAGCCTTTTCCGTCAATTCCGATTTCATGGATCACGGAATTGCCGTTGGGACTGCCTTTGAAACAAAACAGCAATTTCGTGGCGTCGCAGGAAAGTGACGGGTCAAAATAAAATCCTTCCCCGAGTGTTTCCGGCGTGGTCGGATCAATCACGGCCCGAACCCGATGCAGTTCCGGCGGGTCAGCCGGGGTCTCAAGCACATAAATTCCACCGCCCGGCCGCCATTGATAAAATGTGTCATAAATGTGCAACCCCTGATAATTGAACCGTTTGACAAACAGGATCGGCGTGTTCAATTCGCTTCGGGTCAAGGCCGTCGCGTCACCTTTTGTTGCTTCTTCGGCGTGACATGGGAACACAGTGGTAACGAGTCCCAGGATCACCAGGGGCAGAGCCAAAAACACTTTGTGTCTCATGATTCATCTCATTTCTTGCAAAAAAAGCCAAGATTTTCTGTTTCAGTTTGACTTCACACGACAGTGAAATCTTACTTCTGATATCATTCTACTACAAGAGCCACAAGGATTCCACAAGTCCCCATGATGTCAATATTTCGCCCGTCAATTATATCAAACGCACAAAAAACAAATTTCGCGTAAAAACTGCTCTGGTATGACGTCGGAATATTTCTTATCATTCACGCGAAAATCAGTTTTCAAATAATTGATTTTAAGTCCAATAATCGATTTGTTGTTGTAACTATTGGTTGGTACGAGGCCGGTTATGAAATTCGTCCGTTTTATTTTTGGTGCAACGATTTGTCTTTTCGCCCTTTATGGCGGATATGAACTCTATGTTCAAAATCTTGCAAAGGACAAGTTTTCCGATGAAGTGTTGCAGGATTTACGTGATTCCGGATTTGACGTCGGCTCGGGCAATTCAAAAGACGCCGTTTCGGCCATGTTGCAGAGCGATCTCGGCCCACCATCTGCATCTTTCGGCATGGGGGCAACCGATCTGCCATCACCGTCAGGATCGTCATCGGCCATATCGTCAACGGGTATGTCGGGAAGTGCAAGTCCGACATCCGGTTTGGGCGGTCTGCCGCCATCGTTACGGAGTAGCACTGGAGCAACGGCAGTGGTTTCCCCGGAATCGCAGCCATATCAATATCAACCCGCGACGTCCCAGACCACTTCTCCCACTCAACCGCTTTCATCGCCGACAGAACAGCAAAACCAGGTTCAAATCATTACACCGGATTTCGGTAGCCCAACGATTCCATCCCCGCAAACTTTTCAACCGACGTTTGAGTTTCCCGTTTTCATGAATCCCGGTGATTCGCCCGAAGTCATGTCACCACCAACATTTGAGCATTCGGATGAAGCGAATTCGGCTGGAAAAGCGGCACTTGAAACGCCTGATCCGAACAATGGGCCGGTCATGGAACACGCCGCGCAACTCCCGATTCAAC
>WRMR01000168.1 GCA_009776995.1 Planctomycetaceae bacterium
AACGAAAACGAAAAGGACACGGAGATTTTTCAATAAGAATTTTCCGTGCTATTCCGTGTTTTCCGTGGCCCAAAATAAACAGAATTAGCGAGAAAGAATATCTATCATGTCGGAACTTGCCAAACGCCTGGATCGCCTGTTTTTAAAGCTGGACCACATGGCACTGCTGGTTGAGCAGATTTTGGCCGATTCGCTTTACGCCGTGACTACCGGCAACGAAGACGACGCGAAGCTGGTCGTGGAATCCGATGAGACCATCGACCGTCGCGAGGTCGAAATCGAACGCGAGTGCATCCGCCTGTTGGCTCTTTACCAACCGGCGGCGATTGATTTGCGGCGTATCTGTTTCGTCATCAAGGCGAACAACGACCTCGAACGCATCGCCGACCTCTGCGTCAACCTGGCCAAGATGTCGATGATCCTTGTCAAGGAACACATTGACGTTCGCACCTTTCCCGCGTTTGAAAAGCTGGCTGGCGAAGTTTCGGATGCCTATCACCAGACAATCCGGCTGATTTCCCCGACACGGAGCGATTCCGGCGATGTGCCGCAGGATACCGCCGCGCCGCATGACCTCGAACTCGCCTGGGCTATCATCAAACGCGATACGGAGCAGATCGACGTAACGTTCCGCGAATACCTCGACGAGGTGTTTTCCGCCGAAGGCATGTTCCAGGGCAAGCCCAACGCACTTTATGCGCTGACGACGATGGGCCGTGCCCTCGAACGCCTCGGCGATCAATGCACGAACATCGCGGAAGATGCCATTTTCCTCATCACCGGCGAAATCGTAAGACATGAAATATAGTGCAAAGTGCAAAGTATTCTTCACTCTGAACTTTGCACTTTGAACTCCTCACCCCTAAACCCAAATGTCCAAAAAGATCATTCTTATCATTGAAGACGAAACGGACATTCGCGAGATGCTTCGTTTGCGGTTGAACAAGGAAGGGCATGTTGTTCTCGTTGCCGATTCCGGCGAGGCGGGTTTGGCCCTTGCGTTGGAACGCCGACCGGATGTGATCCTGCTCGACCTCATGCTGCCGATCATGGGTGGTCTGGAGGTTCTCCGTAAAATCAAATCCGAACGCACTGTCACCCGCACACCGATCATCATTGTCAGTGCGCGGGGCGACGAAAGCGACATTGTTGTCGGCCTGGAACTGGGAGCCGACGATTACGTGACCAAGCCGTTCAAGATGGCTGTGTTGATCGCGAGGATCAACGCTCTGTTGCGTCGTACCGTTTCGTCGGAAGAAGCGGTTGATCCTCTGATGATCGCCGGGCCGCTCAAGATCGACATGACGGGCTACCATGTCCTGCTGGACGATAACCCCTTGTCGCTGACCAAGACGGAGTTCCAACTGTTGTACGAACTGGCTAAAGCCAAAGGTCGTGTCCTGACCCGCAACCAGTTGATTGAACGGGTTATCGGTGACAGCTACGTGACTGACCGCACGATTGACGTGCATCTGGCTTCGCTCCGCAACAAGTTGGGCGACGCCCGTAATTTGATAGCAACCGTCCGCGGCGTCGGATATCGGTTTGTGCAATCGTGAGAGCTATACCCACCGCGGTTGAGAATTCCTGAATATTCGATGCTATGAGAGCGTAATTTACGAATTCAAAGCATAATGGCCTCAGGAAAACTCAACCGCGTTCGGTCTACAGTGAGAATTGAAATTGGAACAATGCCATGAAACATTGGAAATTTTTCAGCACCTTGCTGGTCGTCAACCTGCTGTTGATTGCGGCGGTTTTCTTCGTTGGGTTTTTCGTGACACTTGGGAAGGTCAAGCAAAGAACAGACCGTTTGACCGGGCAGTTCCAATCGCAGTTTTTGACCGTGGTGCGGCATGATCTCGAAGAGTCGTGGCCGTCGGTCGAATCGCGGATTCACCTGTACTGTCATTCTGATTTGCATCCGCTGGGATTTCGTCTGACTATCATTGATCTGCAAGGCCGCGTGCTCGGTGATTCGGAATACCCGGAGGAAAAAACGGAGCCGCACAACACAGGGGATCGCCCGGAAGTGGTGGAAGCCCTGACCGGGCGGCAGGGGCAAGCCATCCGAACCAGTCAAACGAACCGGGTGGATTACCGCTATTTTGCCGAACCGATCCTGCATGAGGGCGAGGTGGTAGCCGTTGTACGGGTGGCGGTTCCTGTGGCAAGTCTTGTGGAAAGTCACCGTCACATCGTTTCGGGCGTACTTACCGGTTTTGCTTTGATGCTTTTTGTTGCCGTCGTGCTTTCGGTGTTGTTCAGTTGGATTTGGCATCGTCCGCTTCGGCAAATCAACCGCATGGTACGCAATATCTCGCGGGGAAACCTGGGCGACATCGCGTTGGTTTCCGGCCCGCACGAAATCACCGAACTGGCAAAAAACATTGATCGGATGCGCAGGACAGTCGCTTCCCAACTGGCAACCATCACGCGACAGCAGGAACAGTTTCGGGTGATCCTGCATTATCTGCCTGACGCTGTTTTCGCGATCAACAGCGAGGATGACGTTCTGTATTGCAATGAGTCGGCAAAAAAGCTCTTCGGAATTGAATCGCCGGAACGACCACAGCATATTCAGCGATTGATTCGCCATGCAGGGATTCTTGATTTTTACTTCCGGGAAAGCAAACGATTGCGAACCACCGCTGCCGATACGACGCTCGAACGTTTGGAACTGGAATTGCAGGGGCAAAGGCGCGTGCTGGACTTGGAATTGCTCGAAGTTCCCGATGGTTCGGACACGGACAAAATCACGATCCTGCTCGTCATCAGCGACGTGACGGCGTTATTTCGCATTGGTCAGATGAAAGTCGATTTTGTGGCCAATGCGTCGCACGAACTGCGGAATCCGCTGGCGACGATCCGCGCTGCCCTCGACAATATCAACGACGGCGTTTATGATAACTCAGAGTCGTTGCAAACCGTGTTCCAGGTGCTCAACCGCCACGTCGCCCGGCTTGAGACATTGATCGAAGACCTGCTTTCATTGCAAAGTGTCGAAGACAAATTCACTCAACTGCAATTGGAACAGACTTCTTCTGAAGAGCAGCGTTTCTGGCTTGATGAACTGTTTCGCAAAAAAGCGGACGAACGCGATGTTTCGCTGACATTCGACCTGGAGGAGAACATGCCGCCGTTCGTGACGGACAACAAGCGGCTCGGCCTGATTTTGCAAAACCTCGTCGATAACGCGATCAAGTTTACGCCCGGCGGTGGCAAGGTCATCGTCCGTTTTGCAAGAGCAGGCGATTCACAACTTGTCATTACCTGTAACGACACCGGCTGCGGCATCGCCCCACATGAACAAGATCGCGTGTTCGAACGGTTTTACCAATCGAACGCATCGAGAACCGGCGACAGTCGTATTCGCGGCACCGGGCTGGGACTGGCTATCGTCAAACACGCCGTCGAACGCATGAACGGAACGATCACGCTTACCAGTCGCCTGCGCTTTGGTACAACCATGACTGTTCGTGTTCCAGTTGAGTTTGTGTGATCATCGGGAGTTTGGGATAACCGGAAATGATCTGTAAACATCCCTGAACCACAAGGGTAGTCGTCCGTTTCTTTCACTCGCGGCAACAACGGACAACGATGCGGTAGAGCAAGCCGCGATGCTGCCTGGTAGAATTTCAAAATGCGAGCGGAAACGAGCGCAAGTGAACGTAAAAGCGAACGCAATGGCAGATTGCGTCTGGAATAATTCACACTATTGAAGAGTCTTCCGGTTATCAGCATCTATTCACGTTCAGTTGGCGCATAAGTTTCATCATTTTGATCAAAACAAAATTGACAAGAAACACTCCCCATAGAATATTGAGGAGAATCGCCAAGCGAAGCTTGGCTCAACTAGAAAACTGAAAGGAGTTTTTCATGTAAATTGCCTGTTTGACATGTAATTTCCCTGACGGTCTTGGGGAGTAATCCGCTTGGCTGGGATTCGGGAAAACAAAGACGTCAGCCGTGACGCAAGTAAATCCGGTTCAGTCTCGTGATATTATCTGATCGCGACCAGTCTTCTTCTCATTGGGCTTGGGTGAACGTTGGTATCGACCATGACACAGCCGAATTTGCGGTGGAATCGATTCGACGTTGGTACAAACATTTGGGCAAGGAACTTTACCCAAACACAAAAGACCTTTTCATCACAGCAGACGGTGGTGGAAGTAACAGCAGTCGCAGTCGCCTTTGGAAATTTTGCTTGCAGGAGTTTGCTGATGAAAGTGGTCTGACGATTTTTATGAGTCATTTCCCGCCGGGCACGAGCAAATGGAACAAGATTGAACACCGGCTGTTCAACCACATTTCGATGAACTGGAAAGGACAACCGCTGACGAGTTTGGATGTGATCATCAATTTGATTGGCCATACAACGAGCACTACCGGCTTGAAAGTTTATGCGATGGAAGACCACAATAATTATCCGACAAAACGAAAAATCACCAACGAACAACTCAACACCTTGAACATCATACGGAATGATGTTTTGGGGAAATGGAACTACAAAATTTCACAAAGAATATCGTAACAATCGTAAATGTTATTTTGGCAAGGATCCTTAAAACGCGGAATCTGCAAAAACCCAAACCTCTCCGGGTTCGCTTTTCAGTTCGACCACTCCTTTTGAGTTAGCGGTCAGCTCAAGAGTTTTCATGCCGCACTTTGCCTGTACTGTTGCCCAGGGAACCTGAATACGGATGAGCCCTCCCACCGTTGCGTGGACTTCCAAGTGCTCCAAACGATTCCCTTTTTGTCGGGCGGAGATCAGAAAACCGCCTTCCGCCCGGAGATTGACGAACCCGGCATCCATCCCTTCAGGGATGGCAGGAAACAGACGAATCGCATCCCCAGGGCTTTGCAGCAAGAATTCCGAAACGGCACCTGAAACGGCAAACTGTTCGGTATAATGTCCGCAGTCATTGAAATTTCCCATGCCGATGGGAGCAAGCGTCAAAGTGCCGTTGGGACGCTGACGTGATAATGCCTCTCTTTTCAAAACATCGTAGGCTTCCGGAGTTCCAAGTCTCGCATGGGCGACCGGGATCATGATTCCCGAATTGTTTCCATTCCAGAGTATGCCGCGCAAAGTTCGAATGAACAATTCTTTTTCCTCATCGGCGGAAAACCACGTCACTTGGTCACCGGGAGAAACGGGAGTTATGGGAACGGCAATATTATAGACTTCGGGTGCTTTTCCGAGGAGATCGACAACAATCGCCTGGCCATCACCAGGTTGGGAACGGCCTGGAACAGTTTGACCTTCTTTCGGAGTGAACACAGGATAATCAGGCATGATGGAAAGAGCTTTTTCGAAACGCTTCACGAAAGCTTTTTCTTCTTCGGCAAGGGATGCGTCCAATTCCCTGCCCGCTTCGGTTGCCGCTTTCAAAGTGAACATTGCGAACGCGATGTCATACGGGCAGTTAATATTGTCGAGATACGACGGCCCGGCGTCAGAATGCTCGGGTGAAACCGTCGGTCCGAACAAAGCCTTTCCAGACAGATCTTTCGGACAATTCTCGATGAAATTTGTATAAAACAAGGCACAATCCCTGAAAACCGGCCAAGCGATATTTTCGAGGTACTCCCGGTCGGGCGCATATTTGTAATGGAACCAGAGATTTTGCACGGCATGTCCGGTAACGCCGAGCGTGTAACCCCAGGGAGTAACGATATGCATGCGGTTGTGTTTCGATTGACATGTTTCCGGATCAACATTTTCGAAATTGAAAATATTGTGTGGAATATAGGCACCGTCGAAACCGAACGTATATCGGCACAGCCATCGCGCCCGGGGCATATATTCAAAAATCAGGCGTTCATAAGGCTGCGCAAGTTCCAGATGATTGCAATTGTAAGCCGACCAGAACGTTTGCTGAGCATTGTAGTTCAAGGTATGGCCGCCGTGCCAGTATGGAGCATCATCGACAAGACCTGCAAAAAGTCCAACCGCTTCGACGCCCGGCTTGCTGACGCAACGGAAAAAATAGAGATTACGATACCAGAGTTTCTCGATTTCCTTATCGGAAAGCAGGATTCCGCTTTTCGACCAAAATTCCCTCCAGAGAGATTCATGGGTTTCAATCAGCGAGGATTCTTCTTTTTGTAATACTTCTTTGGCAGCTTTGACGGCGGCATCCAATGGATTTCCGGTTTCCAGGGAGGTAAAAATTGCCGCAGCATGACGTCCCTCACATGAGGCCAGTGCCACGGCAAAATCCATTCCTTTCCAGTCCGTATCGGCGGGCAAATGCTGACGTATCCATACAACCCCTTCGGTTTCACCTTCTTCAAACGGAGGAAGATAACTTGCTC
Organism: Planctomycetaceae bacterium; assembly: GCA_009776995.1. Taxonomy (GTDB): domain Bacteria; phylum Planctomycetota; class Planctomycetia; order Pirellulales; family Thermoguttaceae; genus WRMR01. Next base: position 6,322 of record WRMR01000168.1, read on the forward strand.
TTGCCCCTTCCAGCGTGACCTCAAGAGGTGTGTCGAGCAGAAAAACATTTTCTTGTGCCAGTGCGCGGAACGTCAAATGTTCACTGGCAGAATTCTGAGGATCGTGTTTTTTTACGGTTGCGACAGCCCGCAAAATATCGAGTTCGGTATCGAAGACGACTCGTCCTTCGCCTTCTTGCCGAAGATCAACGGAAAGAGCGTCATTTTGGCTGATAAACCGGATACTTTCAAATCGGTTTTCCGCCGTTCGACCGTCCTTGCTCCAGGTGTAGAGTGTCAGCGAAGACACAATCTGTCCCTGTGGCAGTTCGAAAGAGCGGAGTTCGATCTCCTGCGGCGTATCAATCCAGCCGGAACTGAAGAGATTACCCCGGGACGAGTTGAGTTCCACGAAAAACCGGGCGTTTTCACTCCCGGAAAGCGTTACTTCGACCGTGTGATACTCCAGGGTGTTCACGCGGATGGGGGCAAATTGAAAACCGCATGAAGCTCCTGGAGAACCTTCGAGAGACATAACAGCCGATGGGCCATCAATGTTCCATTCATTTTTCACCCCCATAGCCCGAATATTTCGCCACTGCCCGTTTCCGGTCGAATCAGGCGAAGCGTCATTTTCCCTGGGGCCGACATGGAGAATGGCGCAAACTCGCGGAGTCGGATAAGGATTGTCCCAACTCGGACCAATCCCTTGAAGAGTGCCGATGATTTTTTGGTTTTTCACGTCAATTTTGATCGGTGGCAAATCCTGGGATGTATCCACGCGCGCATCAATCACGTCGTTTTTTGTAAGACGCACCTGGATGTTACCCATCCTCGAAGCCAGCAAGGCATTGATATCACCGTTCCCGAGAATCAAAGCGTTCTCCAAAAAATCCAGAGAACCACTCTGGACGACGGCAGCGTCCCTGACGGCATCGGGAAATGGAATTGCCCCATCCTGCGCCTTCAACGGGACGGTTGAAAGCATAGCGAAAAACAAAACCGCCGTCAAATTGTAGCCATAATGCAATTTCATAATAAATCCTCTTGAATAACCTTTCGTGGTGAATTATATCTCCGGAGAATATCACACGCAAGCGACGGCACAATGATCGTTGCGCACTAATTGGGTAATCAGAAGCTTATGCAAGTGTCCGCAAACGGCCCGCAGATTGCTCATCTGGCCCCGGCCGATCAATCGTTTAAGGCCTGTTGGATTTCATTTGAACAGCTTTTCCGACGTCAAAGGTCTGATCGTTGCCTTTTTTGGCGGGTTTCACTTCGATGGTCAAAGGGGTTGTCTTGCTTGACGTGTATTCCATCGCCACAAGTTCGATATAGGAAGGGACGACCAACGTTGGCGGGCCGAGTACGCGGCCGTTTTCGTCAACGTTGGGTTTGGGAGGTTCCCCGTCCGAAACGCGTTTTGAAACCGTGACATGATAAGTGCCTGCCGGGGAACCCTGAAATTGGCCATACGTGATGAGTTTCGCGACCCCTTTTTCATCCGTTTGGGCACTGCTCGACCATTTTCCGTCGCCATCCGGCGAGATGAGCGACACCACCGCACCCGCAAGCGGAGTCTCGTCTTGAATAATCGTAATACTGCATGGATAAAGCGGCGGCATCCCTTCCGGTTTTTGAGGACCGCCGCCGCAACCGCCTTGAAACAACAACAGTACCAGACTACAGAATATCATTCTTGAGGACATTGCACTTGACCTTAAATATGAACGTCGTTACAAAGATTTGCTTTCACCGCCGGCTGGCGTTCCCATGGCTCCCCAGACACCAAAAGCACTGGGACCGGAAAGTGTCGTCCCCTGGACGTGGATCGGCAATCCGCCGCAATCCACCGTTTCGGAAACAAAATGGACGCTTCCATCCGATATGGCAACGTTGATTCCGCCCGTATGATTGCTTGCTCCTGTATAGTATCCCCAAACAGTTTCAGCATCAACGGGAATACAAGAGGGGGCATTGGGAGGAAGTGCCGTGTTAAATGCCGTATATGGCAGGGCAGCATGGGAATACATATTGCCCCGCCCAAGGTTGGCAACCGGCGTATTCAATGTTTGAGGTTTTCCCGGATCGCGGGCATTGTTCATACAGATGCCGGGATCAATCTTATAGGGATCGCCGTCAATACTGTTCATGTTGTAATTGATCCAAAAGCCTCCCTTGACGCTGTTGGTGCCGACATAATCGGAAATGACATGCTCGCCAAACGCGATTGTGTTGCTTAACCCGTCAGAAACGGAACCCAGTGTTTTCCATTCCCCGGGACGGAATAACCCGCGGTTTCGAACATTGTCCAAGAATGTGGGATGCGCCATTTGCACAACGGCATCTCCCAGACTCAATGAATAAGTGGTCCTCGGTGCATTCGGCCCGACACTGGCAGACAGGCCGTCCGACGGGCAGGACAGTGCAGAAATCGGATGGTACAGCGTCGGATGCTGGAAGAAATACCAAGGGTCGCATCCGATGCTGAGGATTTCGCTATGGACGCTCGTTTGTTCCATATACGGGAGTAACGCAATGAATGTACTGAAGCAATCCCGGTCCCCCATTTTGATCCAGGTGGATGGAAGAGCCCGGTAACTGTCAAGGTAATTGTGCAGTGCGAGTCCCAGTTGTTTCAGGTTGTTGGAACATTGCATGCGCCGCGCCGCTTCCCGCGCGGCTTGAACCGCCGGCAACAGAAGTGCAATCAAAATTCCGATGATTGCAATGACCACAAGAAGTTCAACCAGAGTGAAGGCTTGTAAATTGCTTCCCCCCCCCATTTTAACATTGTTTGTAAGTTTCATTTGATTTCTCCTCAATAAAATTGGGTCAACATGCCACTGCACACAAAACGAGCTTGCAGTGTTCATACGAAACAAACTCAAATTTGAATGAACATCGTCAGAAATTCATTCTTCATACTCACATCAGTATATTCCTGAAGACTCAAACTGTCTATAGTTTTATTTCGCCAATCTCTTGCACTCACGCGACATAAGAGGATCGACTTTTCGATTACCGCACATTTATACTTTCGGAAAAAA